>JBBILK010000314.1:0-4196 GCA_037444965.1 Actinomycetota bacterium
CCGGCCGCGCGAGCGCGCTCGCGGGCAGGCTGCGATCCGGGCCTGCCATGGCCGCGAGCAGGAGCGCGCAGTCGGCGAGCGTGCGGGCCATCGGGCCGGCGTGGTCGAGGCTCGTCCCCAGCGGAACCACGCCCCTCAGCGACACCAGTCCACGCGTCGGCTTGATCGTGGACGTGCCGGAGAGCGCGGACGGGATCCGCAGCGAGCCGGCCGTGTCGGAGCCGGTCGCCGCCGGAACCATGCGGGCGGCGAGCGCGGCAGCCGAGCCGCCGATCGACCCTCCGGGCGAGCGGTCGAGCGCCCACGGGTTGCCGACCTGGTCGGTCGTCCCGCCGATCGCGAACTCGTGCGTGTGCAGGTGGCCGAGCAGCACCATGCCCGCTTGCGACAGGCGCTCCCAGGCGTCGCAGTCTCGCGCAGGCGTCTCGGCGAGGATCCGGCTCGATGCCGTCAACGGCCTTCCGGCGACGGCGTAGAGATCCTTGAGGCCGATCGGGATCCCGCAGAGAGCCGGAGCGGGCCCCAGGCGGCGAACGGCGTCGGCGCTCAGACGCTCGTCGGCGGCCGCCGCCGCCGCGACGGCATCCTCCTCGTAGACCCGGACCCAGGCGTTGATCGACGCCGGATCGCCGTCGTGGCTGTGCGTCCCGTCGCGCTCGCTGATGCGGTCGAGGCAGGCTCGGACGAGCTCGAACGAGGAGAGCTCGCGCCGTGACAGGAGCGCCGACGCTTCGGCGACTCCCAGGTCGGCCGGATCAGTTGCCGTCATCGCTCCCTCCTATCCGCAGCCAGAGATGGCCGTCCCGGCTGGCGCGATCGAATCGAGTCACCAGCCCGCTCTGCTTCGTGATCCGCTCGAGGTAGTCCGCAACCTCAGCCGCTCGAGGGTCGTCCTCGCGCAGCGGCTCGGTGCTCCCGTCGGGGAGGATCTGCGCAGGGATGAACCCGGCCTCGATGGTGCCGCCGCTGGTGCAGTCGAGCGTCGCGATCCCCGTCTTGCGGGCGTCCGCCCGGTAGGGGAAGAGCGGATACTCCTCGTCGGGCGACATCGACGAGCGCTCGCCGAAGCGAACCCAACGGCTGGCCCGCTCGGCGGCCGTGATCGTGATGCTCGTGAAGTGGTGGACGAGCGCACCGAGGCCGTAGTAGATCGGCTTGCCGCGGTGGATCTCGACGCCGCGCAGGCTGTGGTGGTGATGGCAGACGACGGCGTCCGCCCCGTGGGCGACGGCGTCGCGGGCCAGCTCGAGCTCGTAGTCCTGGAGCACTTCGAGCCAGCTCGAGTAGCCCCAGTGGCAGGCGACGACGAGGACGTCCGCCCGCTCCTTGGCCGCACCGATCGCCCGTCGGTAGCGCTCGAGGTCGGTCGCGAAGGGAACGGTCGTGATCAGCGGGGCGATCCCCGGCTCCCAGAAGTTCGGGTCGGGGTCGTCGTAGTGCGTGCGGACGCGCAGCGCCGCCAGGCCCGGCCGCGTCTCGCGCGCCTCGTAGCCGCGCGGGAAGACGCTGCAGAAGCCGAGGAATGCGATCGTGACGCCGTTTCGCTCGACGATTGCGGGTGCCGTCGCCTCCTGCACGTTCATCCCGGCTCCGGTCACGGCAATGCCCTGGCCGCGCAGGAGCTCGAGCGTGTCGGCGAGCCCCTGGTAGCCGCCGTCGATCATGTGGTTGTTGGCGCAGGTCATCACGTGGAACGGAACCTCGCCGAGCATCGAGCCGCGCTCGCGCGCCGCCCCGCCGAAGTGCTTGTGCGTCGGCGACTTGCCCGGCCGGTCGGAGTACACACCCTCGCAGTTGCCGAAGACGACGTCGGCCGTGCGGAGCAGCGGCGTCAGCTGCCGGAAGGCCGAGCGCCCGTCGGGGAGGTCCGGGAAGACATCGCCGACCGCGAAGACCGAGACCTGACCATCCGCAGCCATCACAACCTCGCGGCGATCATAGGGGCATGCGCGATAATCGCGCCCTGTGAGCCTCCTCCTCCTGACGCCGATCGGCCTCGACGCGGCCTGCTGGGAGTGGGTCGACCTCCCGGCCGCGGGGACGATCGAGCACGTGTTCCCCGGCTTCGGCGGGCGTCCGCGCGCCTCGGAGCCGCCGACGATGGCGACGCTGGCCGACGAGATCGCAGCCTCCTACCCGGGAGCGCTCGACGTCGTCGGCGTCTCCCTCGGCGGGATGGTCGGCCAGCATCTGGCCGTTCGGCACCCCGGGCGCGTCCGCTCGCTGGTCGTCGCTTGCACCGGCGCCGCGGCCGACCCGCAGGTGATGGAGCAGCGGGCGGTGGACGCAGAGACGGGCGGCATGGCGGCGGTCCTCCAGGTGACGCTCGAGCGCTGGTTCACGCCGGCCGCCCTCGCCGTGCGCCCTGAGCATCCGGGTGTCGCCTACGCGCGGCGGACGCTGCTCGCGCTCGACCCCGGAAGCTTCGCCGACGGCTGGCGCGCGATCGCCGGCCACGACATCCGCGAGCGCCTCGCCGAGGTGCGCGTGCCGGTCACGTGCATCGCGGGGTCGGCGGACGCCGCCTCGACGGTGGCCAGGACGCGGGACGTCGCCGAGCGAATCAAGGGCGCGCGCTTCGTCGTGCTCGACGGCCCCCACATGATGCATCTCGAGCGTCCCGCGGAGTTCTCGGCCGCGGTCCGCGAGCACCTGCGCTGGGTCGAGGGCGGCTGAGCCCGTGGCGCGCCTGCCGCTCGTCTCCCAGCCTGCCGACGAGATCACCGAAGGCGTCTTCGCGGGCTTCGATCGCGAGGGGCGTGCGCCGATCGACCTCTACCGGGTGCTCGCGAACTCGCCGAAGATGCTGCGCGCCTACAGCACGCTGGCGCGGGCGCTCAGGTACGAAGCCGAGACCCCGCGGTCGCTTCGCGAGCTCGTGATCCTGCGAGTCGCGACGCTCACGGGCTCGGACTACGAGTGGACGCACCACCGCAAGATGGCCGCTGCCGCGGGTGTCACGGACGAGCAGGTGCGCGACCTGGGTCGCTGGCAGGAGAGCGACGCGTTCGGCGCGAGCGAGCGGGCGGCGCTTCGCTGCGCAGACGGGATGCACGAGCGGGCGCTCTCGGACGAGGCCTTCGAGGAGCTCCGCGGCGAGCTCGGCGACTCCGGAGCGGTCGAGATCGTCCTCCTGGTGGCCTTCTACCAGGCACTCGCGACGATGATCCAGGCGCTCGGGCTCGAGATCGAGCCCGAGTACCGGGCGTTCCTCGACGAGAGTCGCTAGAGCGAGCCGCCCGCGAGCCAGCGGGCGCCGCGCTCGTAGAGCGCCTCGACTGCGGCCCCGGTCAGCCCGGGCATGTCCGGCTTGACCGCGAAGCCGAGCTGGGTCTGGAGGTAGGCGAGGTGACGGTAGCCGGCGGGGAACTGCTCGAGCAGGGTGCGGTCGAGGGTCAGCACCGCCGAGGGATCGACCGGGTCGAGCCGGTCCTGCTCGTAGATCGGCTGTCGCAGGACGATCGCCCAGCGCCCGCCCCGCTGCTCGAGGAAGTCGTAGAAGCGCCCGGTGCAGACGACGTCGCAGAGCACGCCGTGGACGGTGCCCCGCTGCGAGATCGTCATCTTCGTCTGCGCGATCGCGCGGGTGCCCGCCACCTCGACCGAGGAGCCGCCGAGGAAGTGGAGGATCCTGACGCCGCGCTCGAACCCCTCGCGGCTGACCGCGATGAACTCGGCGGCCGGACCCTGGAACCAGGTCGCCATCATCCAGCCGTCCTCGTGCCAGACGGTCCGGAAGCGCTCCCAGTCGCCTGCGTCACGCCAGACGACCCAGTTCTCGACCAGGTCGCGGATCGCCTGCCGGCTCTCGGTCTCGGTTCCCATGGCCTCTCCCTGCCGCGTGTACGTGGGGTCTCGCAGATTATGCTCATGCGCCGCGTGCGATTCCGTGGTGCAGTACCGCAGGAGATGTTCGGCAGCTTGACACTGCGAGCCGATCCGAAGTACGGTTCGCTCGCCGTACTCCTGTTCGCAGAGCGGACAAACCGGGCGGCGGGTTGGACGTCTAAAGAGACACCCATCACGGTCGTACGAGGAGAGAGGAGGACTTCATGAGGGGAGATCTCAGCTCCCGCCGGTGGAGGACGATGCTCGCGCTCGCCGCGCTCGTCCTCGGGCTCGCGGTCGCCGCCGCGGCCTGCGGCGGCGAGGAGGAAGCCGCGCCACCGGCCGAGGAGCCGCCGGCCGAGACCACG
>JBBILK010000315.1:0-4189 GCA_037444965.1 Actinomycetota bacterium
TACGCGACCGGATTGGACCCGATCGCCGTACCAACGGCTCGGCCGGCGCCGGGAGCGAGAGCGGGTCGCCGGGGTGGCGTCCGGCCATCGCGTCGAGCATCAGGGCCGCGTCGCCGACCGTCCGGGCCATCGGGCCGGCCACCGAGAGCGTGTCGAAGGGCAGCTCGCGCGGCCCGCTCGCAACGAGGCCCGGGCTCGGGCGTAGCCCGACGACCGAGCAGAAGCTGGCGGGCGTGCGCAGGCTGCCGCCGAGGTCGGAGCCGGTGGCGAGCCAGATCTGGCCAGCCGCGAGCGCCGCCGCCGATCCGCCCGAGGAGCCGCCGCACGTGAGCGCGGTGTTCCACGGGTTCCTCGTCTCGCCGAAGACCTCGTTGAACGTGTTCGCGCCGGCTCCGAACTCCGGCGTGTTCGACTTCGCGAGCACGATCGCGCCGCTCGCCTCGAGACGCTCGACGAGGAAGGCCGAGCGCTCCGGAACGTGCTCCCGGTAGATCGGCGAGCCGTAGGTCGTGCGGACGCCCGCGACGTCCTCGAGGTCCTTGACCGCGATCGGAAGCCCGCCGAGCCAGCCCGGCCCGGGCTCGGCCGGTACCGCAAGCCGCCTGGCGCGCTCTCGGGCCCGCTCCGGGCAGAGGGTGGGGAGGGCGTTCAGCGCTCCGTCCGTCGCGCCGATCCGCTCGAGCGCGGCGTCGATGAGCTCGAGCGGCGAGACCTCACGGGTACGAAGGAGTCGCACCGCCTCCTGTGCGGTCAGGAATGCGAGAGCGTCGCCTTGCATGGCCGGGAGCATAGGCGGCGCCTCGCGGCGCCGTCATGTGGTACCCGCGGAAGGACAGGCGATCCTCGCCAGTCGCGATCCGCGAACGCTCGTCCTCCCAGAGCCGGTGCCCCTTCGCATGTCCGCGACCGAGGCGCTCGAGCAGCTCAGGGCCGACGAGCGGTGACGCCGCCGGCGCCGGTTCTCTACCTCGACGCGTCCGCGCTCGTGAAACTGGTCCTCCTGGAGGCGGAGTCCGTCGCGCTCCTCGACACCGTGCGGCGGGAGGTGGACCTGGTGACGAGCGTGGTCGGGCGCATCGAGACGTTCCGAGCAGTGCTGCGGGCGGTAAGAGCCTCGAGGCGTTCGTCGTCTACGACGCGAGACTGGCCGATGCGGCCCGGAACGAGGGTCTCCCCGTGCATGCGCCGGTTTGAAGCCGGCCGCGGCTATGCGTCGAGCGCAAGCGGCTCGATCTTGCCCCCCGTGATCCGCCAGGCGGCGAGCTCGCCGGTGCGCACCGTCAGGATCACGTAGGGGCGTTCCTCCCAGAGCCCGATGTTCTCGACGTCGGTGCGCGACGGCCGCGGCGGGCTCGAGAGGTGCGAGTGGAAGACGGCGAGCTCGTAGCCGTCGTCCTCGAGGAACCACGTCTCGGGGTCGACCTCGAGCTCGAACCGGTAGGGGCTCGCAGCCGCGTTCAGCCCCGGGATGTAGCGTTCCGCGACTCCGCCGCGGAAGAGGATCAGCCCACAGGCCTCGTTCGGTTGCTCCGCCTCGGCGTGCTCGACGAGCGCCGAGCGCACCTCGGGGGGAATCACCACCAGACGCGGTCCTCCATCGACCGCTCGACGTCGTCGAGCGGCTCCGTCCAGAACGGCGCCGAGAGGTACTTCCAGCCGCCGTCGGCGAGCACCGTGACGATGACGCCCTCGTCGAGCTCCCGGGCGATCCTGCGGGCGACGTGGACGGCGGCGCCGCACGAGACGCCGGCGAAGATGCCCTCTCGCTCGAGCAGCATCCGCAGGCCGACCACGGACTCCTGGTTCGTGACGAGGATCTTGCGGTCGAGCTTCGAGATGTCGAGGATCGGGGGCGTGTAGCCGTCCTCGAGCGAGCGCAGGCCGTAGATGAGATCGCCCTGGAGCGGCTCGGCGGCGACGATCTGGACGTCCGGGAACGACTCGCGCAGACGCTCGCCGCAGCCCATCAGCGTGCCGCCAGTACCGAGACCGGCGACGAAGGCGTCGACGCGCGGCAGCGCCTCGGCGATCTCCGTGCCGGTGCCCTCGTAGTGGGCGCGCGGGTTCGCCTGGTTCGCGTACTGGAACAGCATGTGGTAGCGGGGGTTCCGCTCGGCGAGCTCGAGCGCCAGCCGGACGGCCCCGTTCGAGCCCTCCCTGCCCGGCGAGAAGACGACCTTCGCTCCGTAGAGCTCGAGCAGCCGGACGCGCTCCTCGGTGGCGCTCTCGGGCATCACGCACGTCAGCGAGTAGCCCTTCAGCTTCGCCACCATCGCGAGCGAGATCCCCGTGTTGCCGCTCGTCGGCTCGAGCAGCTCGCGGCCCGGGTAGAGCTCGCCGCGGGCCTCGGCGTCCTCGACCATCGCCTTCGCGACGCGGTCCTTGATCGAGCCGGTCGGGTTCTGGCCCTCGAGCTTGGCGTAGATCTTGACCGCCGGGTTGGGCGAGATCCGGGACAGCTCGACGAGTGGCGTCGAGCCGATCAGGTCGAGCAGGCTCGTGGCGACGAGCCCGCGCACGGGAACCTGGCCGCCGGCCATCGCCGGGAGCAGGATCACGGTCGCGGCCTCGGGCACCTCCGTGTCGAGGCCGTCGAGCGTCCGCACGTCCTCGCTGTTCAGGTAGACGTTCACGAACGGCGCGATGTCGCCGTCGTCGAGGATCTGGGCGCCGAGGCCGGGGAAGCGGGCGGCGATGTCCTCGAGCACCTCGCGCATCGTTCCGCCCGAGGCCTCGACCTCGCGGGCGCCGCCGACCTCGGCACGCAGGGTGGGGGGGATGCGCACCTTCGTCACGGCGTTGCCTCGGCTGGGAGCGACGCGAAGCGTCGCGGGTGGAGCTCTGCGACGGGGGTGGGGTGGCGGGATTCGGTGCTTCCGGCGCCGCCGAGGCAGAACTCGACGTAGTCGATGTAGTCGGTGATGGTCGGGTTCTCGCCGCAGACGGGGCAGTCCGGGTCGCGGCGCAGCTTGATCTCCGTGAAGGAGCCTTCGAGCGCCTCGAAGAGGAGGGAGCGGCCGACGAGGGGGTCGCCGATCCCGAGCAGGAGCTTCAGCGCCTCGTTCGCCTGGAGCGTCCCGATGATGCCGGGCAGCACCCCGAGCACGCCGCCCTCCGCGCAGCTCGGAGCGAGCTCGGGCGGCGGCGGCTGCGGGAAGAGGCAGCGGTAGCAGGGGCCCTGGTGGGGCTTGAAGACGGTGACCTGGCCGTGGAAGCGGAAGATCGAGCCGTGGACGACCGGCACGCCGTGCCAGACCGAGGCGTCGTTGACGAGGTAGCGGGTGGGGAAGTTGTCGGCGCCGTCGACGATCACGTCCCAGCCGTCGGCGAGGATCCGGTCGATGTTGTCGGCGTCGAGCCGCTCCTGGTAGGGGATCACCTCGACGTCGGGGTTGAGCCCCTCGAGCGTCTGCTTCGCGGAGAGCACCTTCGGCTCGCCGAGACGTGCGGTCGAATGCAGTACCTGGCGCTGCAGGTTCGACTCGTCGACGACGTCGGGGTCGATCACTCCGAGCTTGCCGACGCCGGCGGCGGCGAGGTAGAGCCCGGCCGGCGAGCCGAGGCCGCCTGCGCCGAGCAGGAGCACGCGCGAGTCGAGCAGCTTCAGCTGGCCGGCCTCGCCGACCTCGGGGATGAGCAGGTGGCGGCTGTAGCGCGAGCGCTTCGCGGCGTCGAGCGCGCGCGGCAGCTCGAAGGGATAGCCGGCGCGCTTCCACTCGGTGAAGCCGCCCGCCAGCGAGGAGACGCTCTCGTAGCCGAGCTCCTCGAGCGTCTTCGCGGCGAACGCCGAGCGGCTGCCCCCGGCGCAGTAGAGGACGACGGGCGTGTCCTTGCACGGCACCGCCTGCTCGATCCGCGACTCGAGGAAGCCCCTGGGCACGTGGATCGCGCCCGGGATGTGGCCTTCCTCCCACTCGTCGCGCTCGCGCACGTCGACGAGCACGGGGGGCTCGTCGCTCTCGAGCAGGCTTGCGGCGCCGACGACGTCGATCTCGTCGATCTCGGCCTTGACCTGCTGGAGAAGATCGCGGTACGTCCCCATTGCTTTCGAGAGTATAGCTACGTGGCTTTAGCGAGTGTAGTGACGCGGCTGTAGAAAGGCTAACGCTACGCTCGACTCGTGTCTTCCCGCGCGCGCGTGTACACGGTGGTCGGCATCGCCGCTGCCGCTGCCGCCGCCGTTGCCGTC
>JBBILK010000316.1:0-1424 GCA_037444965.1 Actinomycetota bacterium
AGCGAGTGCCGGTGCCGTCTCGGCGCCGCCGCAGGGCTCCGCGACCGTGGCGCGCTTCGCCTACCCGGCGGACGGGAGCGTCGTCTCGGCGGGCGTCGCGTACACCTCGGCCCGGCCGGGGCCCGGAGCGAGCCCGCGGGCGGAAGCCTCGGCGACCGTGCGAGACGTGTCGCTGTTCGGGGGCGAGATCGAGGTCGCCGTCGCGTCGGCTGGCGTGCTCGCCGCCGCGCACGCCGGCGAAGCGGCCGGTGACCTCTCCGGCTCGAGCCTCGAGGGCCTCACGATCTTCGGGCAGCCGGTCGCCGCGGCGCCGAACACTCGCGTCTCGCTCGGTGACTGGGGTTACGTGGTCCTGCTCGAGCAGAGCGTCCTCTCCGAGGACGGCGAGGGCCCCGGCTACCGAGGAGTCGTGACCGCTCTCCATGTTCACCTCACGGCCGACCACGGCGGCCTGCCTGCAGGCTCGGAGATCCTCGTCGCCTCCGCGGAGGCAGCCGTCCGTGCTCAACGGCCGCCCGAGACGGAGCCGGCGGCCCCGGATCCGAGCGGAGCGGGGTCGACGCAGGAGCCGGACGAGGCACGGGATCCCGTGCTCCAGCCTCCAGGCGCGCCTGCGGAGCCGCCGTTGATCGTCAGGAACCCGCCGCCGAACGTGCGCCCGGACCTCACCGGCAGAGGCTATGTCTTCCCCGTCTACGGCCCCGCGTCGTTCTCCGACGACTTCGGCGCGCCCCGGGCTACCACCGGCTGGCATCACGGGAACGACATCTTCGCGCCGCTCGGGACACCGGTACTCGCCGTCGCCGACGGGACGCTCTTCTCCGTCGGCTGGAACGGGATCGGCGGCTGGCGACTCTGGCTCCGAGACGGGCAGGGCAACGAGTACTACTACGCGCACCTCTCCGCCTACTCGCCCCTGGCGGTGGACGGTGCACGGGTGAGCGCGGGTGACGTGGTCGGCTTCGTCGGCGACACGGGCGACGCCCGCGGGACGCCGCCGCACCTCCACTTCGAGGTGCATCCCGCCGCGCTGCTCGGCCTCGGCTACGACGGCGCGATCAACCCGTACCCCTACCTGCTCGCGTGGCACGAGCAGCGGGACGAGAGCTTCGCCGCGGCTGCGGGCCCAGCCGGCGGCAGCACCCCGGGCGCCGTACTGCTCGAAGCGGAGGACATCTCGTCCGCGAGCGGTCTCTACCCGGGCGCGATCGTCGAGCTGCTCGGGCTGTTCGGGGTCGAGGGTGCACTCCCGCCGGCACAGCCGCCGCCGCTGATCGAGAGCGCCGCGAGCGTCCCGACCGGCTGAGCGATCGCGCTCGGGCGGCGAGGCCTAAGGATGCTCCGGCGGTCCGCCGATACATACAGCCTCGCATCGAGGAGCCTGCGTGAGTCGTGTCCAGGTCGTGGCAGCCGGTCTCGCCCTC
>JBBILK010000316.1:1434-4182 GCA_037444965.1 Actinomycetota bacterium
GATCGCGCTCGGCGCAGCTTCCCCGGCAACCGCCGGCTTCCTCGACCAGTGTCCCTGCGCGCCGACCGACACGAGCCTGTTCTCGACGTTCGTCTACCCTGGCGCGCCGGCTGAGCCTGCGGCGGATCCGCAGCTCTCGCCGGCCGAGCTCGAGGAACGCGTAACGGACGAGCTGGAGGCGCTGCTCGCCCGGCGCGACCCGGCCGTGGCGCAACGGGCGCTGGCGCTGTTCGGCGATCCCGCGGCTGTCGCGAAGATCCCGGACGTGCGTCTCCGGGCGGCGCTCGCGCTCCTCGTCGGCACGAGGGGCGAGCCGGCTGCCGAGGAGATCGTCCGGGGCGAGAGCGTGTCCGCGGTCAGGTTCGTCGACCTCCCGCTGCTCGATTTCGGCGGCACGAGCGTGCCGGTTGTCGCGGCCGCGGTGACGGAGTGGCCCTCCGGGAAGCACGTCATCGTCGTGGCCGAGCATCTCCGGCACGAGCACTTCGGCCTGTTCGCGCCTCTCCTCGTGCACGAGGCGCTGCACGCAGATCCGCTGGACGCGCGCCCCGAGGAGGTCGTGAACGCAGTGCTGGGCAATACCCTCGTCACCGCGGAGCTCCTGAAGCACTACCCCGAGGTGGCTCGAGGGCACACCGAGCTCAGCCGCTGGCAGCTCACGTTCGTGCTCGGCATCCTCTTCAACTCGAGGACGCCGCTCGCGGCCCGTGGCGAACAAGGGATGGCACCGGGCTCGCCGGTCACGTTTCCGAACCTCTACGAGATCTGGTACCCGCCTGCGGAGCAGACGACCCCGGGAAGCCCGCTTCTGGCCCGTCTCCTCCGCGGGTACGGGATCGACGCGCAGGACGGCGTGTCGTTCTCGAAGGATCTCCTCGCCCGCATGGACATCGACGCGATGCGCCGGACCTTCCTCGACGACGAGGACCTCGTCCGGATCGGCCGCGACCTCCTGGCCCTCGATCTCGACACGGCCGTCGACGGGCGGATCGTGGGAGTGAAGGTGATCGGTCGGCGCGTCCTCGTCACGGCTCAGGCAGGGGAATCTCTCCGGGTGGAGCTCGGTCTCCGACGGCAAGGGAAGCGGATCGTCGCCAGGGAGACGGCCGTAGGCGCCGGGCGAACGGTGCTCGCTCTTCCGATCCCGGCGGGGATGTCCGGCCGCGCCAGCCTCGAGGTCTCTCTCACCGATCCCTACGACAATCGCATCCAGGCAAGGAGGCGAGTCAGCCTCCCGACCTCGTAGGGCACGGCCATGTGTCCGGGCCGCCGCCGAACGCGAGCCCGCCGACGTCGACCGCGGTCGCGCCGCCGTCGACGGCGAGGACGGAGCCGGTGACGAACGAGGACTCGGCCGAAGCGAGGAAGAGGCAGACGGCCGCGATCTCGTCGGCTGTCGCCGGCCGGCCGAGCGGGAGCCGCGCGCAGGCGAGCTCGTAGGCCTCCTCGCGGGAGATGCCGCGAGCCTCGGCGAGCTTGTCCATCTCGTCGTCCGCCATCGGCGTTCGCACCCAGGCCGGGCAGATGGCGTTCGCCCGGATGCCACGGCGTCCGTAGTCGACGGCGAGCGACCGCGTGAGCCCGAGCAGCGCCGTCTTCGAGGCCGCATAGCCGGCAAGCGTGGGCGGCGCCACGAGGGCCGCCTCGGAGGCAACGATCACGATCGAGCCCCCGCCGCGGTCGAGCAGCGCGGGCAGCGCCTCGCGCGCCGTCAGGAAGGCGCTCGTCAGGTTCGACTCGAGCGAGGCATACCAGCTCGCGTCGTCCGTGTCGCCAACCGCCGGCGTTCCCGCGCCGCCCGCGCTCGCGACCACGACGTCGAGGCCGCCGAACCGCTCGACACAGGTTGCGACCGCCCGCCGGACGTCCTCGGCTCGCGCGGCGTCACCGGGCACCGCCACGCCGCCGACTGCCGCCGCCACCTCGGCGAGAGGCGCCGGCCGCCGGCCGGTGACCACGATCTTCGCCCCCTCGGACGCGAAGCGCCGCGCGGTGGCGGCGCCGATGCCGCTTCCGCCCCCGGTGATCAGCGCGACCTTGCCGTCGAGCCGCATGCGGTACGAATACCGTATGGCGCAGGGAGCACGCACCGGCGCGCAGTTCCTCGAGGGCTTGCGCAGGAGCGGGCGTGAGCTCTGGCTGGAGGGGGAGCGGATCGAGGATCCGACGAGCCACCCGAAGCTCGCCGGCGGCGCCCGCTCGCTCGCCCGCGTCTTCGACCTCCAGCACGAGGAGCCCGAGCTGTTCCTGATGCCGTCGCCGGACACCGGCCGGCCGGTCAACGTCACCCACGTCCAGCCGAAGTGCCGCGACGACCTCGAGCGCCGCAGGCTTGCCTCCCGTCGGATCGCCGAGGAGACGGCCGGCCTGATGGGCCGGACGCCCGACTACCTCAACTACACGTTCGCCTGCTTCGCGGCGCGTGCCGACGTCTGGGCGCGCAACGGCAACGAGCGCGGCGCCCGGAACATCGTCGAGTACCAGCGCTACATGCGCGACCACGACCTCTCGACGACGCACACGCTCGTCAACCCGCAGGTCGACCGCTCGAAGCCCGAGGCCGAGCAGGCGGCCGGCGAGGTCTCCCTGCACAAGGTCGGCGAGACGAAGGAGGGGATCGTCGTCCGCGGCGCCCGGATGCTCGCGACGCTCGCGCCGTTCGCGGACGAGCTCACCGTCTACCCGGGCTCGGATCTGCGGCCGCAGGACGTCAAGTACGCCGTCTGCTTCGCGATTCCAATGTCGACT
>JBBILK010000317.1:0-892 GCA_037444965.1 Actinomycetota bacterium
CGCGGAGCTGCCTGACGACGCCCCGGACGATCACCACCGGCGTCACGGCGACGAGCAGCGCGTTCACGATCCCGACCATCCCGCCGGAGAGCTCCCGGTCGCCGAGAAGCGAGAGGAGCGCTCCGAGAACGGCCACCCCTACGGCGACTTGGGCGATGCGCCGAAGCCGGCGGCCCGCCTCGGCCGTCTTCAGCGCCACCAGGACGGTCACCCCCTGCGCCAAGCGCCCAGTCCGAGCCTCCTGCCGCAGCCGACCAGAAGAACGACGCGAGGATGAGAACGAGGACGAGGCCGTACCTGGTGCCCGCCTCCGCCCGCCACGGCAGGGCCCGCCGCACGAGCCCCTGGCTCTCGCGTGGGGTTTCCTCGTCGCTCACGCCCGCCCAGGGAGTACGACGCGGGCGGCGCGCCCCCTGCCCTGCCCCTGTTACTCCCCTGGCGACCGGGCCCACGTTGTGGGCACGTCGGCGCCTCCCTCGACGGAGAGGCGCTCGCCGAAGCGAGCGAGCAGCGGGCGGTGAACGATCTCGCCCGCGAGCACCGTCTCGCCCTTGCCGAACTGGGGCGCCTGCTCGAGCAGGCTCGCGGGGACGAACGAGAACGCGGCCGCCAGCTGCCCGAGATCGCCCTGGGAGTTCATCCGCATGAGGATCAGGTTGTCGCACTGGGAGAGCGCGTTCGGGTGGATCTTGTCCGGTCGCTGCGTCGCGAGCAGGAGGTGGAGGCCGTACTTGCGCCCCTCGCCCGCGATCCGGACGACGTGCTCGGCGGCGGTCGCCTGGAGGCGCGTCACCGGCTCGGCCGGGCAGATCGTGTGGGCCTCGTCGATCACGATCAGGATCGGCCGCCGCTCGTCGCGACGCTGCCAGAGCTGGTCGAAGAGCGCGATCGC
>JBBILK010000317.1:902-4180 GCA_037444965.1 Actinomycetota bacterium
TGCTCTGGCGGAGCTCGTCGCGGAACTTCGGGTGCGCGATCGCGACGAGCGCCTTCTCGTCGCCGCCGGCAAGGCCGGAGACGTCCGCGACGAGAGCGCGGGGCCGGGCGGCCAGCGCGTCGACGAGCGAGGGGTCGTCCGCGCCGCCCCAGAGCTTCCACGCCCCGACGCCGAGGTTCTCGATCCGAAGCCCGAGCTCCCGGGCCTGCGGCGACAGCTCGCGGGCGGTGGCCTCCCGGACGTCGGCAACGGCGTAGCGCTCGCGGGGAAGCGACTCGACGAGGCGCCAGAAGGCGTTGAACTCCTCGCGGTCGGTGAGCGGATCGAGCCGGAGCACCGTGGCTTGCTCCGCTGCCGAGAGGTCGCTGAAGCGGATCCTGAGTCGCTCGGCGCCACCCTCCCCCCGGGGCCGGAAGACACGGACGTCCTTCGCAACGGCCCGGTAGCGCCGGGCCCGCTCGCCTCGGACACCTGGGCGGAGCGTCCCGAGGCGGACGAAGTCGGCGTTCGGGTCGACGACGAGCAGGGGGAGGCTCGTCTCGAGCAGGAGACGCTCGAGCAGCACGCCGAGGGCGTACGTCTTCCCCGAGCCGGACTGCCCGCAGAGGAAGGTGTGGCGGCTGAATCCCGCGGCGCGAAGAAGCGCCCGAGCCCGAGTTCCGCCGAAGGCGGCCGAGCCGACGTCGAGCACGCCCTCGCTGACGTGTGCCGCCGCCAGGTAGTCCCTCACGAGCTCGTCGGGCGCAGGCCGGAACTCGGCGTCGCCGAACACGTCGCCGGCCCCGACGGCCTCGATCCCGCTCTTCGTGATCCGCCCGAGCAGGTCACCGCTGCCCGCGGCGAAGTGCACGTCGAAGCGGACGCTCGCGGTCGAGACCCGACTCCCGCCTGGCGCGAGAGCGGTCTCCTCGCCGAGCTCGACGTGCCACTCGGGGCCGGGGCGGGTGACGACCTCCTTCGCCACGATCTGGCCGAGGTAGCGCTTGCCGGTCTGCGTCTCGACGACGACGTAGCCACCCGCGGGAGAGGGGATCGAGAGCGGCGCCTGGAAGGCGAACGTTCGCCCGTCGGCGGAGCGCGCGAGCGGGAGGACGTCGGGGATCGAAGCCCGCAGCTCCCGCCGCAGCGAGTCGAAGCGGTGCGGCTCGGAGCTCTCGAGCGCCATCACGGCCGGAGAGCGTACCCCACGCGGGTGCGTGAGGCTTTCCCCGCCGTTAGTGTTCACGCGGAGAATCGAGTGCGGAGGAGGCAGCAATGGAAGAGATCGGCCCGGTCGATTACCTGATCGTGGCCTTCCCCGGCAACAAGTTCCGGGGGGAGATCGCCCCCGCGATCGCCGACCTCGTCGAGGCGAACATCGTTCGGATCATCGACATCGCCTTCGTCGGCAAGGACGCGGACGGAGAGATGACGACATTCGAGCTCATGGATCTCGATCCGGACGTCCGCCAGGGGCTCGAGAAGATGGGTGTGGAGGTAACGGGCCTCTTCAACGACGAGGACCTCCAGGCGGCGGCGGAGGAGCTCGAGCCGAACTCGTCGGCGGCGCTCCTCGTCTGGGAGAACGTGTGGGCGCGAAGGACCGCCCAGGCGATCCGCGACGCTGGCGGGGTCGTCTACGACTTCGGCCGCATCCCGCACGACGTCGTCCAGGCCGCGCGCGAGTGGGCGCTCGAGCACGCGTAGCGAGAAAGGAGCACAGGAGATGCCGTTGATGCGAAGGGGGCCGGGCCTCGTCGGGACGATGGCTCGCACGGCCGTCATCGCCGGCACCGCAACCGCGGTTTCGGGGCGGGTCGCTCACAGACAGCACCAGAGGTACGCCGCGCAGGAGCAGCAGGCCTACGAGCAGCAACTGGCCGCACAGGCGCAGGGCGCTCCGGCCCCGGCCGACTACATGGCCGAGCTCGAGCAGCTTGCGCAGCTCAAGGCGCAGGGGATCATCTCCGAGGAGGAGTTCGAGGCGAAGAAGAAGCAGATCCTCGGCATCTAGCAGGCCGCGTGCCGAGCGACACGCTCGTCTTCCTCCCCGCCTGGAACGAGGAGCGGAACCTGCCGCCGGTCCTGGCCGAGCTCGCCCGCGAGCTCCCGGACGTCGACGTCCTCGTCGTCGACGACGGCTCGACGGACGGGACGGTGGCGACCGCGCGCCGGTTCCGGGCGTCGGTGGTCTCCTTCCCCGAGAACCGTGGCCTGCGGGCCGCGATCGCGGCCGGCTACGAGCATGCGCTCGAGAACGGGTACCGCTACTGCGGGCGCGTCGACGCCGACGGTCAGCACCCCGTCGCCGAGCTCCGGCGCCTTCTCGACCGCGTCCGCTCGGGTGCCTGCGACGTCGCCGTCGGCTCCCGCTTCGTCTCCGGTGAGGGGTACGAGCCGTACCGGTACAGGCCGAGCCCGGCGCGCGCATTCGGCACGGCCCTGCTGCGACGCGCGATGGCCGTCAGGCTCGGTCGGCCGTTCGGCGATGCGACGAGCGGGCTCTACGCCGTCAACGACCGGGCGCTCCCGCTCCTCGCCCAGCCCTACACGAGCGGTGCGCCCGAGGTCGAGGCGTTGCTCCGGCTCACCGACGCCGGCCTCGTCGTCGAGGAGGTCCCGGTCGACATGCGGGAGCGGGCACACGGTGAGTCGAAGCTCCAGGGCAAGAAGGCACTCGTGCTCGTCGGCACGGTGATCGGGACGCTCTTCGCGTACCGCGGCGTGCGCAAGGCGCTCGAACACCGCCGCACGGCCGGGAGATGAGCGACTCCGCCCCCGGCGCTGCGCGAGTACCCGGTCGACGGCTGGTTGCCGTCCTCGGCTACTCCGACCGGCGCGTGCGCGGGCTGCACCCGGTCTGCGCCGCACGCCTCGAGCGTGCGACCGCCCTCGCCGAGGGCGCGACGCTCGTCGTGCTGAGCGGCTGGGCGCGGCGCCGGCAGGAGGTGCCCGAGGCCGAGCTGATGCGGCAGGCGTGGCGCGGCCCCGAGACGACCGTGCTGTCCGATCCCACCGCCAGGACGACGGCCGGAAACGCGGCAGGCGTGGCCGCGCTTGCGAGGCGGATCGCGGCCAGCGAAGTCGTGGTCGTGACCTCGGGCTGGCACGCGCCACGGGCGCGAGTGTTCTTCCGCGCGCAGCTCCGCGGGAGCGGAATCCGGCTCTCGGTCGCACCCGCCGCCGGACCGAGACCGCTACGCGCCCTCGTCGGCGAGGCCGCCCGCTGGCCGCTCGTCGTGCCCCAGATCGCGCTCGCCTGGTCGGCGGTAAGCGGCGCGCTGCGCTACAACGTCCAC
>JBBILK010000318.1:0-4174 GCA_037444965.1 Actinomycetota bacterium
TGCCGTACACGAGGAAGCGCTCCCAGAGCTCGATCGTGGCCGCGGGCGCGACGCCGAGCCGGGGGAAGTCGGCGAGGTACCGGCGGAAGGCGTCCCAGCGCTGCGCCTCGAGCTGGGCCGCCTTCGTGCGGCGCCGCCAGAGCCGGACGTTCGCGGCGGCGACGAGCGAGACGACGGCGTTCGCCGCGAAGCACGCCCCGACGGCGATGAGGACGATATCGCTCCAGCGCGGCGCGACCGGGCGGAAGCCCTCGATCCCGACCGCGAGCAGGATGAGCGCGGTGAGACCGAAGACGACGACGCCTCCGACGAGCAGGAACGCGCCGGCGTTGAGGAACCAGCGCTGCCGCTTCGCCTCGGCGGCAACCGCCTCCTTGAACGCCGTGAACCGCTTTGCGTTCGCCGTGCGCTCGTCCTCGATCCGGTCGCGGAAGCGCGACAGCCGCTCGGACCCGCCGCCGATGATCGAGGCGACGACGGCGTCGACCTTCTCCTCGAACGGCGCGAGCTCGGGGACGGTCTCGCCGAGCGAGAGCTCGAGGTCGGCGACCTGCTCGTGGCGAAGGCCGCCCCACAGCTTCCGCTCGGTCGTCACGGGCGTCGCCGTGTAGCGCCCCCGGCGGATCAGGTCGAAGAGGGTGGCGGTGAACTCGTTCGGGCCGGCCGTCCCGCCCTGGGCGAGGAGCCTGGGCACGAGCGCGGGCGCGAGCTCCGACGGCGGCTCCTGCTCGTACTCGCGGTCGTAGCCCGTCCCCCGCTCGCGGCCGAACAGCAGGTAGGTGGCGCCGACGAGGACGACGGCGGGCCCGACGCCGAGCAGGAGCAGGTAGAGGATCGTGCGGCCGATGTGGTCGAGCGCCGAGTCGATCCGCTCCTGGTCTTCCTGGTAGGCGGCTGCGTCCGACGCCTCCTCGGCGACGATCGCCGCAAGCCCGTCCCCCTCGGCGATCCTGGCCCCGGCCGTCGAGGCGAGCAGGTCGCGCGGGAACACGACGCGCAGCTCGACGTACTGCTCGGCGGGGACATCGAGGGCACGCAGCAGCGCTCGTGCGGGCAGGCGCTGGACGTCTCCGCTCACCCAGACGGGATGGCCCCAGACCCGATACGCGGGGCCGTCGGCAGGACCGGGGAGCTGCATCGAGGCGGTGAGCCGCTCGAGCCCGACCTGCCACTGGTCGCCCCAGACCTGGAGGTTGACGTCGACGACGTCGTCGTAGGCGACCGCGAGGCCTGTGAAACGGTACGCGATCGTGAACGTCCGTGGCTCGTCGCTCGCCCGGAAGCGCCAGACGATGCGGACACCGTCGCCCGTCCGCGTGACGCCGTACGTGCCGGGGACACCGCCCGGCTCGAGCTCGGTCGAGGCGCCCGGCCCGTATGCCTCGCCGGCCTCGCTCACCGCCACATCGGAGATCGACTCGCCCTCGCGGAGGGGGATGTCTCGGTAGCCGTACGTGAACGACCCGTAGAAGAAGGCGGCGATGTCCTCCTCGACCGCGAGCGAGCCGTCCGCCTGGACGGCAACGCGCACGTCCGCCTGCGGGAGCGCGAAGGACTGTGCCTGCGCCGCGGGGATCGCGACGAGGGCCGAGCAGAGGAGCGCTGCGAGGAGCGCGGCCCTGCGCACGAGCGTCAGAACTGGACCTGCACCGGCTCGCGCGCCGGTTCCTCGATCTCGAAGTACTCCTTGGGGCCGAAGTTGAACATGCCCGCGATCACGTTCGTGGGGACGGTCTGGATCGCGTTCATGTAGGTGAGAACGGTGTCGTTGTAGACCTGCCGCGAGACCGCGATGTTTTGCTCGATGTCGGTGAGCTCGTCCTGGAGCTTCTGGAAGTTCTCGGTCGCTCGCAGCTCCGGGTAGGCCTCGGCTAGCGCGAAGAGCTGGCGCAGCGCCGCGGTGAGCGCGTTCTCCGCCTGCGCCTTGTCGGCCACGCCGCCGGCTGCCTGGGCCGCGGCACGGGCCTTGGTCACCTCCTCGAACACCACGCGCTCGTGCGACGCGTAGCCCTTCACCGTCTCGACGAGGTTCGGAACCAGGTCGTAGCGCCGCCGCAGCTGGACGTCGACCTGCGCCCACGTGTTCTGGGTCCGGTTCCGCAGCCGGACGAGCCGGTTGTAGAGGACGACGACGAGCAGAGCGAGGAGGACGACGACGGCGACGATCACGATCGCAGCGACCATGCGGCGAAGCGTATCCGGCCGCCCGGCCGTCGACAATCGCGCAGATGGAGGGAACGGCGATCGAGGTCAGCGGCCTGCGCGTCTCCCGCGGCGGCCGGCTCGTTCTGCGCGATGTCTCCGTCGCGGTGACGAGCGGGCGCGTGACGGGGCTGCTCGGCCCGAGCGGCTCGGGGAAGACGACGCTGATGCGCTCGATCGTCGGCGTCCAGATCGTCGAGGCCGGCGAGGTGCGTGTGCTCGGCCTGCCCGCGGGCTCGCCGGAGCTTCGCAGCCGCGTCGGCTACCCAGTCACCGTCCGTCTACGGCGACCTGACCGTCCGCGAGAACCTGCGCTACTTCGCTCGCGTCCTCGGGGCGTCCGAGGATCGAGTCACGGAAGTGATCGCGACCGTCGGGCTCGGCGACCACGCCGGCCAGGTCGCGCACACGCTCTCGGGGGGCGAGCAAGCCCGCGTCTCGCTCGCAGCGGCGCTCCTCAACCGCCCCGCGGTGCTCGTCCTCGACGAGCCGACCGTCGGCCTCGACCCGGTGCTCCGCCGCGACCTCTGGAGCATGTTCCACGCGCTCGCCGGCGAGGGGGCGACGCTCCTCGTCTCGTCGCACGTGATGGACGAGGCCGAGCGCTGCGACGAGCTCCTGCTCATGCGCGAGGGCGAGATCGTCGCGGCGGAGACGCCGGACGGCCTGCGCCGCCGCACCGGTGCCGTCGACCTCGACGCCGCCTTCCTCGCGCTGGTCGAGGGCGAGGCGACGCCGTGAGGGGCACCAGGGCCTGGGCGACCGCAGTGCGCGTGCTCACGCAGCTCCGCCGCGACCCACGCACCCTCGCGCTGCTCGCCGGTGTCCCCTGCCTGCTCATGCTGCTCCTCAAGTACGCCTTCGAGGGACGCCCGGTCGTCTTCGACCGGGTCGGCGGGCCGCTGCTCGGCCTGTTCCCGTTCGTGACCATGTTCGTGGTCACCTCGATCACGATGCTCCGCGAGCGCCTGACCGGCACGCTCGAGCGGCTGATGTCGATGCCGATCGCGAAGCTCGACCTGCTCGCCGGCTACGGGATCGCGTTCGCGGCGGTCGCGGCAGCGCAGGCGGCGATCGTGTCGGCGGTCGCGCTCGGCGGGCTCGGGCTCGACGTAGCCGGCTCGCCGTTCGCGATCGGCGCCCTCGCCGTCGGCAACGCCGTGCTCGGGATGGCGCTCGGCCTGTTCGTGAGCGCGTTCGCCCGCACCGAGTTCCAGGCGGTCCAGTTCATGCCGGCGCTCGTCCTGCCGCAGATCCTCCTCTGCGGCCTCTTCGTCGCCCGCGCGGACATGGCCCGGCCGCTCGAGGTGATCTCGTACCTCCTGCCGCTGACGTACTCCTACGACGCCGTGGCCCAGGTGACGGCAGCCGACGCCGTCGGTGCCACCTTCGGCCGCGACGTCGCGGTGATGGTGGTCGTGACCCTCGCTTCGCTGGGCCTCGGCGCGCTGACCCTGCGCCGGCGGACGGCCTAGACGGCTTCGCCGCCCCGCTTCTTCTTGCGCCAGAACATGAGCGCGCCGAGCGCTGCACCGATCGCGGCGAGGATCCCGACCTTCTTCGCTGCTCCCATGACGCCCCCTTTCCTGATCGACCGTTTGAACGCGTACCGGGCGAGCCGGTAGACGACGAGGCCGATGATCGCTTCCCGAGTGTTGACTCTCATCTCGCCTCCCGTCGCCCGAGAGTCTACGTGCTCGCGGCCGCGCGTCTGCGGTTCGGGATGTGAATCGCCCGGCCGAGAGCCGCGAGCCCGGCTTCCTTGATCGCCTCCGACAGGGTCGGGTGGGCAGCCATCCCGTCTGCGACCGTCTCGACGGTCGCCTCCGCGTCGAGCGCGACCACACCCGCCTCGACGAGGTCGGTGACGTGCGGCCCGACCATGACGAGGCCGAGCAGCTCGCCGTAGCGGGCCTCGTGGATCGACTTGACCCAGCCCCCCGTCTCGTTCTGCATCACGGCTCGGGCGTTC
>JBBILK010000319.1:0-4170 GCA_037444965.1 Actinomycetota bacterium
GCCGAGCGCCTGGGCGCAGAAGCGGGCGTCCGCCTCCGATTCGGCTCCGCGCAGCCCGTGGTTCACGTGCAGCGCCGAGACCCGGTAGCCGAGCGCTCGCAGCGCATGCCAGAGGCAGGTGGAGTCGGGGCCGCCGGAGACGAGGCAGACGACGTCGCCGCCGGGTGGGATCAGCTCGTGTCGGCGGACGTGCTCCTCGATCCTGCGCCGCAGCGCCTCGGTCTCCATGGGGCGATTGTAGGGTCCGTCTCGTGAACGGCCTGACCGAGGCGGAAGCCCGTAGACGTCTCGACGTGCGCGGCCCGTCGCCTCGACCGGCTTCGAGCCGCTCGTACGCGAGCATCGTCAGGGCCAACCTGTTCAACCTGCCGAACGCCGTCCTCGGCTTCTTCGGGATCGTCACGGTCGCCCTCGGCGAGGTCGCGGACGCGCTCTTCCTCGGCATCGTGGTCGCGAACGCCGTGATCGGGTCGGCACAGGAGATCCGGGCCAAGCGCGCGCTCGAGCGCCTGGCCGCGCTCGTGAGACCCGAGGCGAGGGTCGTCCGGGAGGGCCGTACCCGCACCCTCCACGTCGCCGACGTCGTCGTCGGCGACCTCGTCGCCCTCCAGCCGGGTGACCAGGTCGTCGCCGACGGCCTCGTCGTCGAGTGCGAGGGCCTCCGGGCCGACGAGTCGATCCTCACGGGAGAGTCGCGACCCGCGTCGAAGGCGCCCGGCGACACGGTGCTCTCCGGCTCGTTCGCCGCCGAGGGCACGGGGCTGTACGAGGTGACCGCGGTCGGATCCGAGAGCTACGCGGAGCAGCTCGCCGGCGAGGCTCGCGCGTTCCGGCATCCGGCGTCGCCGTTCCAGATCGGCCTCAACCGGCTGATCGTCGCGCTCGTCGCGCTCGGCATCCCGCTCGGGCTCGCCCTCTCGCTCTCGCTGTGGCTCCGCGACGCCACGTTCGACGAGGCGCTCCCGACCGTGGTCGCGGCGGCGATCAACCTCGTTCCCGAGGGCCTGATCCTCCTCTCGAGCATCGTGTACGTGACGGGAGCGCTCCGGATCTCCCGGCTGGGCGCGCTCGTCCAGCAGCTGAACGCGATCGAGTCGCTGGCCTCGGCGGACGTCGTCTGCACCGACAAGACGGGCACGCTGACAGAGCCGCGCCTGCGCGTCGTCGAGCTCGTCCCGTCGGCCGGGCACGACGTGCTCGAGCTGCGCAGGGCGCTCGAGCGCTACGCGGCCTCGGCCGCGGTGCGAAACGCGACCGTGGACGCGCTCGCGGCCGGCTTCCCCACCCGGCCCGAGCAGCCGATCGGGGCGGTGCCCTTCTCCTCCCGCTGGAAGTGGAGCGGAGTGCGGCTCGCCGACGCCGGCTACGCGCTGGGAGCGCCGGAGCTGTTCCGGCTCGGGGAGCTCGCGGAGCGGGCTGACGCCGAGGCGGCGGCGGGCCGGCGCGTTCTCGCGGTCGCCGCCACCGCCGACCGCCTCGATGGGCTCGACCCGGCGGCCGGTCCGCCGGCCGACGCCGAGCCGCTCGGGATCGTCACGCTCGCCGAGGAGCTCCGCCCGAGCACCAGGGACACGGTCTCCTACTTCCGGCGGGAGAGCGTCGCGCTCGCCGTCGTCTCGGGTGACTCGCCGGCCACGGTCGCGGCGATTGCCGCGGACGCCGGGATCCCTTCGACCGGCCCGCCGCTGGACGGCCGGGAGCTTCCCGCCGACCCCGAGGAGCTGCGCCGGCGGGTGCTCGAGACGGCCGTCGTCGGCCGGATCTCCCCGGCGGGCAAGCGGGCGATTGTCGAGGCGCTCGGGGAAGGTGGCCTGTACGTGGCCATGATCGGCGACGGCGTCAACGACGTCCCCGCGCTCAAGGCGTCCCGGATCGCGATCGCGCAGGGCTCGGGCTCCCAGATGGCGCGCACGGTCGCCGACCTCGTGCTCGTCGAGGGCGACTTCGCGGCCGTCCCGAGGATGGTCGCCGAGGGCCGGCAGATCCTGCGCAACATGCAGCGGGTGTCGCGGATCTACACGACGAAGGCGCTCGTCGGGGCGTTCGTGATCCTCGCGCTCGGGCTGGCGCCGATCCCGTACCCGTTCCTGCCGAGGCATCTGAGCCTCGCATCCTTCTTCGTCACGGGCGTGCCCCCGTTCTTCCTCGCGCTCGCACCGAGCTCCGGCGCCTGGCGGATGGAGTCGTTCCTGCGGGACGTGACCCGCTTCTCGGTTCGCGCCGCCGCCTCGATCGGTGCCGGAGTGACGGCGAGCTACGTGCTCGCGCTCGAGGCACTCGAGCTCGGGCTGGTGGAGTCGCGCACGGTCGCCGTCACGGTGTTCGTGCTCGCCTCGCTCTTCATGATCTTCGCGCTCGAGGCGACGAGTCACCGCAGGGCCCGCTGGGTCGGCGCGCTCTGCCTCACCCTGGCCGCCGCGTACGCGCTCGTGTTCGCGATCCCGCCGCTGCGGGACCTGTTCCGGATCGCCGTCCCGAGCGGCGAGGCGCTCGCGATGATCGCCCTCGGCGGCAGTCTCGCGGTCGCGGCCCTGCTGGCCTTCGGGATCCGCCCGTCCTTCCGGGCCGGCGACTCGCCTGCGCCTACGGGAAGATGAGCGACCGGTAGGTGATCGTCCGGCGCATGCCGATCGCGTCGTAGAGCGCGAGCGCGGGCGTGTTCTCGGGCCTCGCGAACAGGCAGACGACCGGCGTTCGCTCGAGCAGGAGCGCGCAGAGGTCCGCCAGTGCCCGCTTCGCGAACCCGCGCCCCCGGAGCCCGGGGTCGACCCAGACCTGCTGAAGCTGCACGGCGCTCGGTGTCCACGCCGACGCCTCGGCCTTGAAGCGAATGCGCCCCTCCTCCACCCAGAGCCAGCTGCGCCCGAGCTCGATCTGGCTTCGCGTACGCCAGCGGAAGAGCTCGGGATCGCGCCCGTGCGCGTCGACGCCGACCTCCTCCCGGTAGGCGGCAGCGCAGGCCGGGACGAGCAGGTCGAGATCGGCGAGCGTCGCCGGCCGGAGCCCGGTCCTCGCGGGTGCGGGAGCCTCGTCCAAGACGTACACGGGCTGGCCGGGTCGATCGTCGATCGGCTTCGGGAGGCGGCGGCGGATCGCGTCCCAGAGCTCTCCGACCGCGCCCTCCTCGCCGACGACCATCCGTGGCTGGCCGCGGGCGGCGTGCCTGGCCAGGCGGGCGACACCCTTTCCCGACGGAACGACGTTCGCGCCGACGTGGCAGAGCGCGACGATGCGGCCGTCCTCGACCGTCGCCACGAAGCGCCCGAGGCCGCGGCGGGCGATGTCCTCGAGGAAGACGCGTTCCACCGGGTCCTCGGCGCAGAAGGCGAGAACCCGCTCGAGACCCGGGTGCTCCATGAGCTTCGCCACGCTCACATCGTAGGGCCGGTCCGGAGCGGCCTTCGCTCGCCTCGCCGCGACGGGCGATCCGTTATGGTGCCGGGCTGTGCCCGTCCACCTCCGAGCCCGGCCCGGAGACTACGCCGAGGCCTGCCTCGTCCCCGGCGATCCCCTGAGGGCGAAGTACATCGCCGAGCACTTCCTCGAGAACGCCGAGCAGAGAAACTGGGAGCGGAGCCTGTTCGGGTACACCGGCACGTTCGGCGGCGTGCCGGTCTCGGTTCAGGCCTCCGGCATGGGCTGCCCGTCCGCCGCGATCGTGTACGAGGAGCTGATCCAGCTCGGCGTCAGGCGCCTGCTGCGCGTGGGCACCTGCGGCGCGCTGCAGCCCGATCTCGCCCTGGGCGATCTGATCATCGCCATCTCCGCTGCGCCGGCGGACTCGACCGCACTTCGGTACACGAACGGCGAGCCTCACGTGCCGACGGCGAGCTGGGAGCTCATCCACGGTGCCGTGCACGCTGCGAAGGACGCGGGCAGGAAGGTGCGGGTGGGCCCCATCGTCTCGAGCGACACGTTCTACGATCCAGACCCCGGGCGCGCAGAGCGGTGGTCCGACCGGGGCCTCCTGGCAGTCGAGATGGAGGCGGCCGTTCTCTTCACGCTGGCTGCCGTGCGCAAGGTGGAGGCCGGCTGTCTCCTGACCGTGAGCGACGTCCTCGTCGACGGGAGCCCCGTGCGGATCTCGGACGAGGCGATGCGGGCGGCGGTGGACGAGATGACGGAGCTCGCCCTGAGAACCGTCACGGCGGGCCGTCACTAGCCCGGGGG
>JBBILK010000320.1:0-4158 GCA_037444965.1 Actinomycetota bacterium
CGCGGATCAGGCGGTGCAGGCCCTGGACGTCGAAGACGCCCCACTCGGAGGGGCCGTAGTCGCCCGTCTCGGCGCGCTGCTTCTGGTCGCCGCCCGTGCAGAACGCCTTGTCGCCCGCGCCGGTGAGCACGATCGCCCCGACCGCCGTGTCTGCCCAGGCGCGCTTGAAGCAGGCGATCAGCTCGTCTACCGTTCTGGCGCGAAAGGCGTTGTAGCGCTCGGGCCGGTTGATCGTGATCCACGCAACACCCCGTCGTACCTCGTAGAGGACGTCTTCGAGCTCGGCCGCGGTCATCTGTGCGCCTCTCCTCTCATATAGCGTCATCTTGACGAGCGACACGGTAACGTGCAACTGCCGGTGTCGCTCACGGAAGGAAGCCGATGAAGAAGCCGCTCGAGGGTGTCACAGTCCTGAGTTTCGAGATCCAGATCGCCGGCCCCTACTGCTCGATGATGCTGGCCGACCAGGGAGCCAGCGTCATCAAGATCGAGCAGCCGGGCACGGGCGACGTGGCGCGGAGCGTGGCACCGATCGTCACGAACGAGCAGGGCGAGCAGCAGAGCGGCTACTTCCTGCGCTTCAACCGCAACAAGCGCAGCCTCACGCTCAACCTGAAGAGCGACACCGGTCGCCGGATCTTCCGTGACCTGGCCGGGCGCTCCGACGTCCTGATCGAGAACTTCCGTCCCGGTCTCCTCGCCGACATGGGGCTCGGCTACGACGAGCTCTCGAAGGAGAACCCCGGCCTCGTGTACACGAGCATCACCGGCTTCGGGAGCATGGAGGGATTCACGGGCCCGTTCGCCAAGCGCCCGGCCTACGACATCGTCGCCCAGGCGATGGGCGGCGTCATGCACACGTGCGGCCAGGCGGGCGGGCCGCCGACCTGGGCCGGGACGGCCCTCGGCGACCTCGTCACGGGGATGAACGCCGCCCACGCGGTCGCGCTCGCCCTCTACCAGCGCACCCAGACGGGTCAGGGCCAGTACCTCGACGTCTCCATGTACGACACGATCGTCGGGCTCGCGGAGCGCTCCCTGACGGCCTACTCGGTCACCGGGCACGTGCTCGAGCGCGGTCGCGAGCTCTTCATGGCGCCCTGGGGTCCCTTCCAGTGCAGCGACGGCTGGGTCGCCCTCGTTGTCGCGACGGAGCGGGACTGGGCCCGCTTCTGCGAGGCGATCGAGCGCCCCGACCTCGTCGGCCACGAAGGCACGACGTCCGGGCCGGAGCGGGCGAAGAACATGCCCGGCTGGCTGGGAGAGGTGCTCGCGGAGTGGTTCGGCCGCCAGACGAAGGCCGCGGCGGTGGAGAAGCTCCTGGCCGCCGGTCTGCCGGTCGGCCCCGTGCAGGACGCGAAGGAGATCTCCGAGTGTCCCCACGTCCAGGCGAGGCAGATGCTGATCGACGTGCCCGATCCGATCCTCGGTAGCGTCAGGCTGGTCGGGCCACCGTTCAAGCTGTCCGGGAACACCGAGCCCGTCGCGAACGCAGCGCCGCTCCTCGGCGAGCACACGGCCGAGATCCTCCACGAGTTCCTGGGATACTCGGAGGAGACGGTGGCCCGGTTGCGCGAAGAAGGAGTGGTCTGAATGCCGAGTACGAGCGAAGTCGCAGTCGTCAGCGCGGTCCGCAGCCCGTTCGGGCGGTTCGGCGGCACCCTGCGGGACTTCACGCTGCCGGAGCTGGGCGGGCTCGTGTTCGCAGAGGCGATCCGGCGGGCGGGGATCGAGCCCGGCGACGTCGAGGAGGTCGCGACCGGTGTCAACCTCCCCGGTGCGGACCGCTCGATCGCGCGCCAGGTGCTGATCCAGGCGGGGATTCCGCCGCACCGCGTCGCCTACACGGTCGACCGGGCCTGCTGCTCGTCGCTCGCGGCGACGACGATGGCGTCCCGCTCGATTCGCCTCGGCGAGGTCGAGATCGCGCTCGCGGGCGGCACCGAGAACATGAGCCAGGTGCCGTACTTCTTGACCCAGCAGCGCTGGGGCCACAGTCTCGGCGACGTCGTCCTCAAGGATCAGCTCGTGATCGCCTGCCCCATGACCGGCAAGCCCCGTGCGGTGCAGGCCGGCGAGGAGGCGGTCGAGTACGGCGTTACCCGCGAGGAGCAGGACGCCTGGGCGCTCCGCAGCCACCAGAACTACGTGCAGGCGAGAGAGGCGGCGAAGTTCGAGGACGAGATCATGCCGATCGACGTTCCCCGACCGGGGTCGGAGCCGCTCCGCTTCTCCGAGGACGAGTCGGTGCGTCCGGACACGACGATGGAGAAGCTCGCCAGGCTGAAGCCGATCTACGGCAGCCCGACCGTGACCGCAGGGAACGCGCCAGGCCTGAATACGGGCGCCTCGGCGATGGTGCTGATGTCACCGGCCGAGGCCGAGCGGCGCGGGAAGCAGCCGCTGGCCATGCTCGTCAGCTGGGCCATGGCTTCCGGCCACCCCGACCGGATCGCCTCGATTCCGGCGGAGTCCGCCCGGCTCGCCCTCGAGAAGGTCGGGATGACGATCGACGACATGGAGCTCGTCGAGATCAACGAGGCGTTCGCGGCCGTTCCCCTCGTGTCGACCCTGATCATGGCCGGCGGCGACCGGACGCGGGCCGAGGCGATCAGAGCGAAGACGAACGTCAACGGAGGCTCGATCGCGATCGGGCATCCCACCGGGGCAACCGGGGCCCGCCTCGTCATGACCCTGATCTACGAGCTGCGCCGCCGGCGCCAGGCGGCCGGCAACGGCCGCCCGCTCCACGGGGTGGCGACGATCTGCGGCGGCATCGGCGAGGCCGAGGCGATCGTCGTCAGGGTCGACTAGCGGGGACTCACGGCGCTCGATGAGCCCGCTCGAGCCCGACTACGCTCCACGGGACGCCCAGCACCCGGGCCGCTACCCCTATACGCGCGGCGTCAGCGCCGAGCCGGGGCCGTGGATCATGGGCCAGTACGGAGGGTTCGGCACGGCCGCCGAGACGAACCAGCGCTTCCGCGCCCTGCTCGCGGCGGGAACGACAGGCTTCTCCGTCGCCCTCGACCTGCCGACGCAGATGGGCCTCGACTCGGACGACCCGCGGGCGGCCGGGGAGGTCGGCCGCGTCGGCGTCGCGCTCGACAGCCTCGCCGACGTCGAGACCCTGATGGACGGCATCCCGCTCGAGTCGATCACGCAGGTGCGGACGACCGCCAACGCGATCGGCTACATCTGGGCTGCCTGGTTCGTCGCCCTCGCCGAGCAGCGCGGGGTCGACCCGAACCGGTTCGGGATCTTCATCCAGAACGACGTGCTGAAGGAGTACATCGCGCGCGGGACCCAGATCTTCCCGCCGCGACCGTCGCTTCGGCTCTCGACCGACGTGATCGAGTACACGGCCCGCAACGTCCCCGGCTGGGTGCCGCTCGCGATCTCCGGCTACCACATCCGGGAGGCGGGAGCCGACGCGGCGCAGGAGATCGCGTTCACGTTCGCCGACGCGATCGCCTACCTCGACGCGGCGCTCGAGCGCGGGCTCTCGGTCGACGAGGTGGCGCCGACGCTGTTCGCCTTCCTCTCGCTCGGCATCGACTTCCTGGAGGAGATCGCGAAGCTCCGGGCGGCCAGGCGCGTCTGGGCGCGCCTGCTGCGGGAGCGCTACGGCGCGCGGGACCCGCGGTCGCTGCAGCTTCGGATCTTCGCATTCACGGCCGGCTCGACCCTGACCGCTCAGCAGCCGCTCAACAACGTCGTCCGTGCCTCGATCGAGGCGCTGGCGGGCGCGCTCGGAGGCGTCCAGACGATGCACGTCTGCGCCTACGACGAGGCTCTGGGCGTCCCGACCGAGGAGGCGGCGACGCTCGCCCTGCGCACCCAGCAGCTGATCGCGTACGAGACTGGGCTGACGGAGACGGTCGATCCGCTCGGCGGCAGCTACGCGATCGAGGCGCTGACGGACGAGCTCGACGGCCGGATCACGGCGCTCATGGACGAGATCGCCCGGCGCGGCGGCGCGCTCGCCTGCATCGAGTCCGGCTGGTTCCAGGACGAGCTCGCACAGTCCGCGTACGCCCAGGCGCTCGCGGTGGAGACCGGCGAGCGGGCCGTCGTCGGCGTCAACCGCCACCCCTCCGAGCCGGGGCCGCTCGAGGTGTTCCGCGTCGACCCGGCCGTCGAGTCCGCGCAGGCGGA
>JBBILK010000321.1:0-4157 GCA_037444965.1 Actinomycetota bacterium
GACCACGTCGAGCCGGTCGGCGAGGTGGAGGGACTGCGGATCGACCAGGCGTTCATCGGCTCGTGCACGAACGGCCGGCTCGAGGATCTCGAGGCGGCCGCCGCCGTCCTGCGGGGCCACACGATCTCGCCCGGGGTGCGGCTGCTCGTCGCCCCGGCGTCGCGGGCGGTCTTCCAGGCGGCGGTGCGCTCGGGCGCGCTCCAGGCCCTGGCCGACGCAGGCGCGTCCGTGCTTCCCCCCGGCTGCGGCCCGTGCTTCGGCGGTCACGGCGGCCTCCTCGCTCCCGGGGAGCGCTGCATCGGCACGCACAACCGCAACTTCCTGGGCCGTATGGGGAGCGCGAAGGCCGAGATCTACCTCGCCTCCCCGCAGACGGTGGCAGCCTCGGCGCTCGCGGGCTGCATCGCCGATCCCCGGAAGGCGGCGAACAGTGGCTAGCGACGTAATCGAAGGCCGCGTCTGGTGCTTCCCCGACGACGTCTCGACCGACCTGCTCGCGCCCGGCGAGTACACGCTCGAGCCGCTCGAGGTGCGGAAGCTCCACTGCCTCGAGTCGCTGAACCAGCGTTTCCCGCTCGAGGCGAAGGAGGGCGACCTCGTCGTCGCCGGGCGCAACTTCGGCTGCGGGTCGAGCCGCGAGACCGCCCCGGAGGCGCTGCAGGCGCTCGGCATCGCCTGCGTCGTCGCCGAGTCGTTCGCGAGGATCTTCCTGCGCAACGCGGTCGCGATCGGCCTGCCGGTGCTCGCCTGCCCGGGGGTCGCGGCGGCGTTCGCGGACGGCGACGTGGCGGAGGTCGACCTGGCGACCGGGCAGGTGCGAAACGCCGGCTCTGGCACGGCGCTCCGCGGTGAGCCGCTGCCGCCCGAGATGCGCGAGATCCTCGCCGCCGGCGGCATCCTCGCCGTGCTTCGCCGCTAACCGCGGCAAGTGATACATTGTGACACATGGGTGACGAGACGGTCACGAGAGTCGGCGCGCGCGAGCTCCGCCACCAGCTCTCGGGCATCCTGAAGCGCGTGTGGGAGGGCGAGAGCTTCGAGGTGACAGAGCGCGGGAAGCCGGTCGCCCGGCTCGTCCCGCTGCCGGAACGGGCCGAGCTGTGGGGCCGGCTCGTGGCCGACGGCGTCATCATCCCGGCCGAGCGACCGCTCCATCCGCTCCCGAAGCCGCTTCGCCTCCGGCTCTTGATGACGAGCGAGGAGGCTCTCGAGATCCAGCGTGGTGAGTCGCCGCGCCTACGTTGATGCCTCGGCGCTCGTCAAGCTCGTCCTGCACGAGCCCGAGAGCACAGCTCTGGCCAGGTATCTCGCCGAGGTGGACACGATCGTGACGAGCAGCGTCGCAGCTGTCGAGGTGCCACGCGCAGCGTTCAACATGACCCGCAGGCCGGCAGCCCGTGACCGAGCCGCGGCGGTCGTCGCGAGCACCGATCGGATCGGGTTCGATTCCGGGGTGCGCGCACGAGCTGCGGAGATCGGGCCGCCCGAGTTGCGAACCCTCGACGCGATCCATCTGTCCTCCGCGCTCGGGGCTCGAGAGCTCATCGACGTCTTCGTGACGTACGACCGGCGGCTCGCCACAGCAGCCCGAGGCGCAGGCTTCGAGGTGAGCTCCCCCGGTCGGGACTGATCAGCCGAGCTGCTCGGCCGTCCCGGCTCCCTCGCGCAGCGTCGCCTCGAGCCCGCGACGCCTCAGCTCGGCGAAGAACGGCTGGACCGGCAGCATCGCCTCGGGCCCGCCGACGCCGTCTCCGAGCCGCTCGCCGCGGCAGAGCAGCTGGGCGGCGATCGAGGGCGGGACGCCGGTGACGGTAGGCCCGGCACCGGCCTCGAACCCCTGGGCCTCCGCCACGCGCAGCTCGGCCACGAGCTCCGCCTCCTCGCCGCCCCGCGCGCCGGTGGCGGCCACCCGGAACCACTCGACGCCGCCGGGGTCGGGCTCGAGCTCGACCCGCCGCGCCTGGCGCATGAGCACCGCCGCGAGCACGTCGCGGGGCAGCACCTCGACGCCGCCGACCTCGATCGGCTCCGCCGAGGTCAGGCCGCCCGCGACGAACGAGCGAAGCCGCTCGACGTCGAGCGGGGGTAGCCCGAGCCGCCACTCGACGTTGCGGATCCCCTTCGCCGCGTAGGAGCGCGGTAGCGTCGCCGGCTCCGAGTGGATCGTGTACACGCACTCCACGTCCGCCTCGGGGAACGAGTAGACCTTCGCGCCGCTGTCGGCGGGGACCATCCGGAGCTCGCCGTCGAGGAACACGGCCGCCTCGGCGGTGAACTCGTCGATCAGGGTCGAGGCCGCGTACGGTGGCACGTAGGGGTCGTGCGGCCGGCCAGGCCGTCCGGGGATGATCGCGTCCGCGATCTCGATCGAGTCGACCCGGTCGAGCCGCTCGCAGCAGGCCGCGGCGAGCATGTTCGTGATCCCGGGCGCGGAGCCCATCGAGATCGCCGCCGCGAGCCCCGCGCGGCGAAACTCCTCGTCGAGCTCGTACTGGCGAAGCGCCCAGTGGAAGAGGCCGCCGAGATCGGCGTAGTGCGCCCCGGCCTCGAGGCACGCGCGCATCACGTCCAGGTTGAGGGTGTGGCTCGCCGCGTTGACGACGGCGTCGCAACCGCGAACCGCCGCCGCGAGCTCGCCGGCCGGTGCGACCCGCACGGTGTCGAGCCCGATCGCGGCGGCCAGGTCGCGCGCCCGCTCCGCGTCGCGGTCGACGATCCGCACTTCCTCGACGCCGGCGCTCCGGGCGGCATCACGGACGGTGACGCTGCCCATGCCGCCGGCGCCGCCGATCACGGCGATCCGCACGCGCTTCCCCGCTCCCGCACGACCCGCATCAGCGGGATCCTAGTCCGGGCGCGCTAGTCGGTTTTGACCATGGACACGGCGAGCACTGAGCGGGATCGTGCGGCGAGTCGGCATGGAGTCGTTCAACGCGGCCGAGTACTTCCTCGACCGGCACGTCGCCGCAGGGAACGGACAGCGCCTCGCGCTGCGCATCCGCGGGCGGTCGCTCACGTACGCGGACCTCCTCGCTGCGGCCCGCGGCGCTGCCGCCGGCCTGCGGGAGCTCGGCGTCCGCCCGGAGGAGCGCGTCTTGCTCGTCCTGCTCGACGGGCCGGAGTTCGTCGCCACGTTCCTCGGCGCGATGCGGATCGGCGCCGTGCCCGTTCCGGCCAACCCGCTCGTGCCGGGGCCGGAGCTCGCCGCGATCGCCCGCGACGCGCGGGCTCGGATCGCCATCCTGTCCGGCGAGAAGGCCGCCCTGGCAGCCGAGCTCGCAGCCGGCGCGCCCGAGCTCCGGCACGCGCTCGCGGGAGACGAGGTCGCCTCGCTGCTCGCCGCGACCGGTCGCGGCGATCCGTACCCGACCTGGGAGGACTCCCCGGGCTTCTGGCTCTGCACCTCCGGGACGACCGGGCGGCCCAAGCTCGCGATGCACCGCCACGTCGATCTGCGCCACGTCGCCGAGGGCTTCGCGCGGGAAGTGCTGGCGATCGAGCCGGACGACCGCTGCCTCTCCGTGGCGCCGCTCTTCCACGCCTACGGGCTCGGCAACTCGCTCGCCTTCCCGCTCTCGGCCGGCGCGGCCGCGATCCTCGAGCCGACCCGCCCGCCCTCGCCGGCGCTCGTCGCCGAGATCGTCGCCACCGAGCGGCCGACGCTCTTCTTCTCCGTACCGACGTTCTACGCCCACCTGCTCGCGGCCGAGCTCGAGCGGGAGACCTTCGCCTCGGTGCGCCAGGCGGTCTCGGCCGGCGAGGCGCTCCCGGCCGAGCTGTTCGAGCGCTTCCGGGAACGCTTCGGCGTCGAGATCCTCGACGGGATCGGATCGACCGAGCTGACGCACGTGTTCATCTCGAACCGAAGCGGCGAGGCACGGCCGGGCAGCTCGGGAACGCCGGTCGGCGGCTACCGGATCCGGCTCGAGGACGACGAGGGGAACGAGGTGGCGCCGGGGACCCCGGGGCACCTGCTCGTCAGCGGCGCGACCGCCGCGACCGGCTACTGGTGCCGGACGGCGGAGACCCGGCGCACGTTCCTCGGAGACTGGGTGAGGACAGGCGACGTCTACGTCCGCTCGGAGGACGGCTTCTACACGTACCTCGGTCGCTCCGACGACATGCTCAAGGTCGGCGGCGAGTGGGTGTCGCCGTTC
>JBBILK010000322.1:0-4104 GCA_037444965.1 Actinomycetota bacterium
TCCTCGAGCGCGACGAGCTCGCCGGCTCCGGAGAGCACGTACTCGCGCAGCGTGAGCGAGCGACGGAGCGGCGGGCGCTGGTCGTGCAGCGCGACACGCGCCCCCTTCTCGAGCGCGAGCTCGCCGCCGTGCAGCTCGGTCTCGCCGGTGATGCAACGCAGCAGCGTCGTCTTGCCGGCGCCGTTCGGGCCGGAGAGGGAGAGCCGGTCGCGCCGCTCGAGCGTGAACGAGACGCCCTCGAACAGCGGAGCGCCCGACAGCTCCTTGCGCAGGTTGGAGGCGATCAGCACGGCGATACACCTAGGGTAACGACGGCGTGGATTACGTCCGCCTCGACCTCTCCGACAGCACGGTCGCCCGCGACGTGCTCGCGCTCCAGCGCCGCGCCTACCGCATCGAAGCGGACCTGATCGGCTCGGACGGGATCCCGCCCCTGACGGAGAGCCTCGACGAGCTCCGGCGCTCGGGCGAGACGTTCCTCGGCGCGTTCGTCGACGGCGTGCTGGCCGGGGTGGTCTCGTGGAAGCGCGACGGGGACACCCTCGACATCCACCGCCTCGCGGTCGACCCCGCGTACTTCCGGCGCGGGATCGGCGCCGGGCTCGTCCGCCGAGCCGAGGCGGCCGAGCCCGCGGCACTGCGGGTGATCGTCCAGACCGGCGCCGCGAACGAGCCGGCGAAGACCCTCTACCGGCGCGAGGGGTTCGCCGAGGTCGGCGAGCGCGAGGTGGCCCCCGGGCTTCGGGTGACGCTCTTCGAGAAGCGGCGGGGCGACCCCTAGAGACCGTAGATCTCGCCGGCCTTCGCCCTGAGGTAGGCGAGGTACGGCTCGGGGTCGATCGGACCGCCGGCCACGCGGGCGAGCGTCTCCTTCGGGGTGAACTTGCGCCCGTGCCGGTGCAGGTGCTCGCGAAGCCACTCTCGCAGCGCTGCGAACTCGCCGGCCTCGAACTGCTCCTCGAGGTCGGGGATCGACCGCTTCGCCGCCTCCCAGATCTGGACGGACATCACCGAGCCGAGCGAGTACGTCGGGAAGTACCCGAGCGTCCCGCCCGCCCAGTGGATGTCCTGGAGGACGCCGCGGGCGTCGTCCGGCACGTCGATGCCGAGGTACTCCTTCGTCTTCGCGTTCCACGCCTCGGGCAGGTCGCGCAGGTCGATCGTTCCGTTCACGAGCTCCTGCTCGAGCTCGAAGCGGAGGATCACGTGCAGGCTGTAGGTCGTCTCGTCCGCCTCGACCCGGATCAGGGATGGCTCGACCCTGTTGACGGAGCGGTAGAAGGCGTCCTCGTCGACCCCGCCGAGCGCCTCCGGGAAGGCCGTCCGCAGCTCGGGGAAGAAGCGGCGCCAGAACGGGCGGCTCCGCCCGACGAGGTTCTCCCAGAGGCGGCTCTGGGACTCGTGGAGACCGAGCGAGACACCCGAGCAGAGCGGCGTCCGCTCGAGCGCCCGGTCGACGCCGTGCTCGTAGAGCCCGTGGCCGCACTCGTGCATGGCGGCGAAGACGCTCCCGAGGTCGTTCTCGCCGTAGCGGGTGGTGACGCGGATGTCGCCCGGCGAGAAGCTCGTCGCGAACGGGTGCGGCGCCACGTCGAGGCGCCAGGCGCTGTCCTCGAAGCCGAAGCGCCGGATGATCCCGAGGACGACCTCCCGCTGGCGATCCGGTGGAAACGGCCCGCGCAGAACCGCGCCGTCGACGGCATCCGCGCGCTCTCCGACGGCCGCGATCAGCGGAAGCAGCCCCTCCTTGAGGCGCGCGAAGACGGCCCGCACCTCTGCCGTCGTCGTGCCCTCCTCGTAGTCGTCGAGGAGGACGTCGTAGGCCTCCCCCGCCGGCTCGAAGCACTCGACGTAACGGCGCTTCAGCTCGACGTTGCGCTCCAGATACGGCAGGAAGGCGGGAAAGTCGGAGGCGGCGCGGGCCTGGAGCCACGCCTGCTGCCCGGTCGAGGCGGCGCGGATGATGTCGGCCCGCAGCTCGGCCGGCACCTTGCGGGCCTTCGTCCAGTCTCTGCGGACGACGCGGATCAGGCTCGCTTCGTCCGAGTCCGAGGGCAGGCTCTCCTCGTAGGGACGGAGCCGGTCGAGCAGCTCACCGACCTCGTTCGAAGTGAACCGCTCGTGTGCCAGCCGGCCGAGGGTGGCGAGCGCCTCCGCGCGGGCCGCTGCGCCGCCGCTCGGCATCATCGTCTGCTGGTCCCAGGAGAGCAGGCGCGCGGCCCTGCCCAGGTCGTAGACCTGCGCAAGATGCCCCTTCAGCTCTTCGAACGCCCTCCTCATGGCCACGAGGCCGCTTCGCGGCGTCGCTATCGTAGCCTCCGGGACGGAGGACGGGCGACCCCCCTACCGGGTCAGTCGCCGGACGATCAGCGGGAAGGCCTCCTCCGCCCGCGCCTGCAGCTCCGCCGCCGTGAGGATCTGAACCGGGTGGGGGATCAGCACCAGCCGGAGGTCGGGCATCCCGAGGAGACGGGCCTGCTCCAGGGCCTCGTCGACGAACGGCTCGGTGCCCACGCCGGCGGTCGGGATTCCCCTTCGCTCGAGCCGGACCAGGTCGCGCACACTGCACGACACGCACGAGCCTCAGTCCGCGAGCGCCTCGACTGCGAGGTCGGCACGGATCGCGATCTCTTCGATCACCTCCTCCGGCGCGGGGCGCGAGAAGAGCGGCTTGCCGATCCGGAACGTCTCGGCCGACCGCGCGCGGAGGAGCTCCTCGAGCCGGTCGAGGAACTCGGCGCCCCGGCTCTTCGAGATGTCGAGCAGCGCGATCCGGCGGCCGGCGAGCTCGTCCGGCCGCTCGGCGAGCGGCTCCGGCTCCCGCGTGCGCTCGTCGATCGGGCTCACGTAGTCCATTCCACCTCCCGCGTCAGCACGGTCGTGTCCATGCTCAGGCTCGGGCCGACCACGGCCGAGAAGCGGCCCGCCTCGCCGCCGGCGACGACGATCATGATCCGCTCGGGCGACGTCCACTTCGGGATCGAGTCGCCGGGGTCTGCGGCGAGGACCGTCGCCGTCGTCTCGCCGCGCCGAAGCTCGCCGGCGGGCCGCCGCACGGACTCGAAGATCGCGTTCCGGACGTCCGCCTTCGTCCAGCCCGCCGCGCCGAACAGCGCGGCGTGCTCGGGGCAGATCACGAACAGCGAGACCGCCTCGAGCGGCCACCAGAACGGGCTCCACTGACCTGCCGCGGCCCAACCGAGCGTCGCGGCGAGCTCCTCCGGCGAGCAGCTCCGGTGATCGGAGACCGAGAGGGGCGCATCGCCTGCGAGCAGGGTCACCGTCGAGGCGCTCGCCGGAAAGCCGCGCTCGACGTGGAGCGGCTCCCAGGGGCTCGCCTCCTCGTTCTCGGCGATGCAGAAGGAGAGCTTGCCGGGCTGGCCGAGGGTCGAGCGGTCGAGCCGGCCGGGCGCACCGCCGCCGGTGAGCGTCGCGACCAGCCTGACGGCGCGGCCGATCGTGAGGTTGGCCCGCGCTCCGGGGCCGAGCGCGCCCATACCGCCGTTCAGGCCGATCGCTTCCCGCACGGGCCCGTTGACCACGAGCACCTGCCCCGGCGGCGAGGTCGTGACCGTGAGCGCGTTCAGGTTGTAGGCGGGATCGAGCAACGCCTCGACCGCGGCGAGCACGACGGGGAAGTACGAGGGACGGCAGCCGGCGAGGACGGCGCAGGCAGCCACACGCTCGAGGGTTGCCTCGCCCAGCGCGGGCGGCACCTCGCCCAGAGACGCGCTCGGGTCGCGACCGGCGAGCATCGCCTCCACCCTCTCGGGGGTCGGCGGAACGACGGGAAGGCCGTCCGTCCAGCCGAGCTCGAACATCTCCTCGAGCTCGTCGGCGGCCCGCAGCGTGTGACCCTCGACGGTTCGGGAACCGCACCCGGGTTTCCAACGAGGCTCGCCGCTGGGAACGGGCACAGGAAGGAGCTTCTGGTAGGCGTCCGCGCTCCAACCAACCTCGCGGGCGGCCACCGCGCCGCCGCCGCCGACGAGGAGCGCGGTCGGCACGGTGTCGATCGAGAGAGCCGCGGAGACGTCGTGCGGCGGCGCGTCGGCGAGCACGGTTGCCTCGAGGCGGTAGCGACGCACCAGCCGGGCTGCAGCC
>JBBILK010000323.1:0-3262 GCA_037444965.1 Actinomycetota bacterium
CCGAACGGGCCGGGCGGGTCGCAGCGGCACCGGCGTCACGCTCGTGCTGCCCGAACAGCAAGCGGATCTCAGCCGCGTCGCCGTCCGCCTCGGCCACGAGGAGCAGTTCGCGAGCCAGGGCATGCGCGTCGCCCCGCCGCGGCTCGTGTACGCCTCGAAGAAGCGGGGCGGGCGCTGGGGCTCCCCGCACGCCCGCCGGAGGGCCTAGCCCCCACCTCGTGACGGCTCCGGCGGCCGCGGACGGCGGGCAGCCCCTCCTCCGGGGCGTCTCCCACCAGCTCGCGTTCTTCGTCTCGCTCGTCGTCGGGACGTTCCTCGTCGTCGAGGCGAGGGGCGCCCTCGGGAACGCCGCCGCGGCGATCTTCGCGGCGGCCGTCGCCGTGATGTTCGGCGCGAGCGGCCTCTACCACCGCGTGCGCTGGACGCCGGCGGCGCGCCGCTGGGCACGGCGGGCCGACCACGCGGGCATCTACCTGATGATCGCCGGGAGCTACACACCGTACGGCCTGCTCGTCCTCGACGGCGCCTGGCGGGTCTCCGTGCTCGCGGTCGTCTGGAGCGGCGTCGCCGCAGGGATCGCGATCCGGTTCGCCTGGGTCGACGCGCCCGGCTGGCTGACCGCCGCGATCGGCGTCGCCCTCGGCTGGATCAGCGTCGTCGCCCTGCCGGTTGCGCTGCGGGAGCTCCACCCGGTCGGGTTCGCGCTCCTGCTTTCGGGCGGGGTCGTGTACACGGCGGGCGCGGCCGTCTACGTCTTTCGGCGACCCGACCCGTTCCCGGCCGTGTTCGGCTTCCACGAGCTCTTCCACGCGCTGGTCGTGCTGGCGGTCGCCTGCCAGTACGCTTCGATCGCGTTCTTCGTCTTGCCGGACTCGTGACCTGGCGGCGGCGTTCCGGCGCCCGTCGCTCCCGGTTGCGTTGCATCCGCCGCTGTGCCTACACTCTCGAGGCGATGCCGATCTACGAGTACGTGTGCATGGCGTGCGAGAGCCACTTCGAGGAGCTCGTCTCGCTGAGCGGCGGCGATCCCTGCTGCCCCGACTGCGACTCCTCGAACGTCCGGCGGCAGCTCTCCGTGTTCGCGGCTCACGGCACCGCCGAGCAACCGAGCTTCGGCGGCCCGACGGGCGGTGGCGGCGGTTGTTGCGGCGGCTCCTGTGGCTGCGGTCACTGACGCGCTGAGGGACTACCCCGAGCTTGCGGCGCTCGCCGCGGAGGCTGCCACCTGCACCCGCTGCCGGCTCGCGCAGGGGCGCACCCAGGTCGTCTTCGGCGTCGGCAACCCGTACGCCGAGCTGATGTTCGTCGGCGAGGCGCCGGGCTTCCACGAGGACCAGCAGGGCTTCCCCTTCGTCGGCCAGGCGGGCAAGCTGCTCGACCGGCTGCTCGGCGGGATCGATCTGACCCGGCAGGACGTCTATGTGGCGAATGTCTTGAAATGCCGCCCTCCCGGCAACCGTGACCCGATGCCGGACGAGATCGAGGCGTGCGAGGGCCACCTGTTCCAGCAGATCCGGCTGATCCGGCCCCGCGTCGTCGCGACGCTCGGCAACTTCGCGACCAAGCTCCTCTCGGGCAAGCAGCACGGGATCACCCGCGTCCACGGGCAGCCGCAGCAGGCACAGGTCGGCGGGTTCGCCGTCACGCTGTACCCCCTCTACCACCCGGCGGCCGCGCTCTACACGCCGGCGATGCTCCGCACCCTCGAGGAGGATTTCGCCCGCCTGCCCGGGCTGCTCGGCGCGCCGGAGCCCGTCGAGGAGGCGGCGGTGGTCGCCCTCCCTGTGGCTGCCGCGGCCGAGCCGATCCCCGAGCAGCTCGGACTTTTCTAAGCTCAGAGGATGATCGAGCTCGAGTCGGCCTCGGCCGCTGAGACCGAGCGCATCGCCGCCGTGCTCGCCGCCGAGCTCTCACCCGGCGACGTCGTCACGGTCAGCGGCGAGCTCGGGACCGGGAAGACCACCTTCGTTCGCGGTGCCTGCCGGCGGCTCGGCGTCAGGGCGCCCGTCACGAGCCCGACGTTCACGATCGGGCACCGCTACCGCTCGCAGACGGGGCCCGACGTCTCGCACCTCGACTTCTACCGCTTCCAGGGCATGTCCGACTCGGAGTGGGGCGACCTCGAGCCGTACTTCGAGGACGCGATCGTGTTCGTCGAGTGGCCGGAGGCAGCCCGCGCCTACCTGCCGGAGCCGAGGGCCCGCGTCTCGCTCGCCCACCTCGGCGGTGATCGGCGGCTCGTCAGGCTCGAGAGTCCCGAGCCGTCCCTCGAGGCCGGGATCTCGCACGGTGCTGGTGCTCGCGTTTGACACCGCCACCGAGGTGGCGACGGCGGCGCTCGTCCGGGACGGACAGGCGCTCGGGGAGGCGCGCTCCGCGGCCGTTCGGCTCCTCGCCGACGTCGAGGCGCTGCTCGAGCGGGCGGGCGCGGCACCCGGCGACGTCGATCGGATCGCCGTCGGGCGGGGCCCCGGCCGCTACACGAGCCTTCGGATGGGACTCGTGACCGCGCGAATGCTCTCCTTCGCCCTCGACGCCCCCGTGGCGGGGGTCTCGACCCTCGACGCCCTCGCCTTCGGGAGCGGAGGCGCGGTGCCCGTGATCGACGCCCGCCGCGGGGAGGTCTTCACGCTCGACGGCGGGCCCCGTGTGCTCCGGCCGGAGTCGCTCCGGGTCGAGCCGGGACGGATCCACGTCGGAGACGGCGCGGTTCGCTACCGGGGCGTCCTCGAGTCGGCCGGCGCGGTCGTCCCGCCCGACGACGATCCGGCCCACGTCCCCTGGGCGCGCCACCACGCCCGCATCGCCTCGGCATACGGGGAAGCGGACGCCGCGGAGCCGATCTACCTGCGGGCGCCCGATGCCGACCGGGCACTCGAGCGAAAGGCGGGCGCGGCATGATCGAGGTACGCCGCCTCGCGCTCACCGACCTCGGCGCGATCGAGAAGATCGAGCACCGCTCGTACCCGACGCCGTGGTCCCGCTCGATGTTCGCCGGCGAGCTCTCGAAGCCCTCCTCGTTCTGCAGGGGGGCCTTCGACACCGAGCAGGACGGCCGGCTCGTCGGGTACCTGATCGTGTCACGCTACGTCGACGCCTGGCACATCATGAACCTCGCCGTCGACGAGTCCTACCGGCGGCGGGGGATCGCCCGCCAGCTGCTCGGAGAGCTGTTCGCGGCCACGAGCAGCGACCAGATGCGGGGCTACACGCTCGAGGTCCGCGTCTCCTCCCTCGACGAGCTGACGCTCGCGGATGCACT
>JBBILK010000323.1:3272-4104 GCA_037444965.1 Actinomycetota bacterium
GCAGATCGGCTTCCGGATCACGGGCGTCCGCCGCGGCTACTACACCGACAATCGCGAGGACGCGTACGTGATGTGGAAAGACCCGATCCACGAGACCGTCGCGGCAGGAGCCTGAGCTCGCATGATCCTCGCGATCGAGACCTCGTGCGACGAGACCGCTGCAGCGTGCGTCACGGTCGACGGCCGGATCCTGTCCAGCGTGGTCGCCTCCCAGGCCGACCTCCACGCCCGCTACGGCGGGGTCGTGCCCGAGGTCGCCTCCCGCAGGCACCTCGAGCTCACCGTGCCCGTCGTCCGGGAGGCGCTCGACCGGGCCGGCGCAGGCCTCGGCGACGTCGAGACGGTCGCGGTCACGCTGGGACCTGGTCTGATCGGCGCCCTGCTCGTCGGGCTCTCCGCGGCCAAGGCTCTCGCGTGGCCGCGACGGCTGCCACTCGTGCCGGTCGACCACCTGCACGGGCACGTCGCCTCCCTGCTCCTGGGCGAAGAGCCGCTCGAGCCGCCGTTCGTCTGCCTGCTCGCGAGCGGCGGCCACACGATGATCCTCGAGGTCGCCGACCTCTCGGGCTACCGGGTGGTCGGAACGACCCTCGACGACGCGGCGGGCGAGGCGTTCGACAAGGGCGCGCGGCTGCTCGGGCTCGGCTACCCGGGCGGGGCCGCGATCGACCGGCTCGCCCGCGAGGGCGACCCCGAGGCGTACGACTTCCCCGTCGCCCGCGTCCCCGGGCTCGACTTCTCGTTCTCGGGCCTGAAGACCGCGCTCCTCTACACCGTCCGCGACCTCTCGGCCGGCGAGCTCGAGCGGCGCCGGGCCGACCTCGCCGCGAGC
>JBBILK010000324.1:0-4101 GCA_037444965.1 Actinomycetota bacterium
CGCCTCGAGCTTCAGCCCCGCGGCGCGGGCGCGTTCCAGGATCTCGCGCAGGCGGGCGCGCCTCGGCCCGACCACGCGCTCGCGGTAGAAGGCGACGAGGGACGGATCGGTCGCGCGCAGCAGCATCGTCCCGACCATGGACAGGCCGTCCGGGCGGCTGACCCCGTGTCGGAAGGCCTCGAGCTCCCGGACGAGATCCGCGAACGGCTCGCCGGTCGTCTGCCGCGCCTCGGCCTCCGACATGGCGGCGATCGCGGCCGTCGCCAGGTCGGCCTTCGTCGGCCAGCGCCGGTAGAGCGCCTGCCTCGTCGTCCCCGCCTCCGCGGCGACCGCCGAGACCGACATCGCCTCGTACCCGTGCTCCGCGAGGTGGCGGCGCACGACGCCGAGGACGCGCGCGTCGATCTCGGCGTCGCGCGGCCGGCCACGGGTTCGCTCCGCCACGCCCGGAATCGTAGTCGTCATTTGATATCAATACAGGATTGTATTGTTTTGATTCGAGGAGGCTTCCAGGATGAAGATCGGCGTGATCGGAGGAGGCCGGGTCGGCGGAGCGCTCGCTGCCCGCTGGCAGGCTGCAGGCCACGAGGTTGCCCTCTCGACCCGGGAAACCGTTGCCGAGACGGCCGCCGGGAAGGACGTCCTGCTTTTCGCCGTCCCGGCCACCGTTGCGAAGGAGGCCCTGGCGGCGGCGGCACCGCCCGCTGGCACGATCCTCGTCGACGCGACGAACAACCTCTCCGGCGGCCCGGACGGGCTGACGCTCGCCGCAGGCGCGGAGGGAGCCCGGTACGTGAAGGCGTTCAACACCGTCTTCGCGCAGTTCTTCTCCGCCCCGCCGCTGCCGCCCGCCTCGCTCGTCTACTGCGGAGACGACGGGGAAGCGAAAGAGGTGGCCGCGAGCCTGATCCGCGACGCCGGCTTCGAGCCGGTCGACGCCGGCGGCAGCGAGGTGACACCGCTCGTGGAAGCCTTCGCCAAGCTCGTGATCGGGATCGCCTACCGTCAGGGCCGCGGACCGTTCACGTACCGCTTCGACGCGCCGTGACCACAGCAGCTCCGGCGGTCGCGGAGGAGAGAGAGCCGCGGACCAGCTACCTCGAGCTCTTCTTCGATCTCGTGTTCGTGTTCGCGATCACGCAGGTCGCCACGCTGATCCTCGACGATACGAGCGCTGCCGGGTTCGCCCGCTCCGTGCTCGTGCTCGGGATGGTGTGGTGGGCCTGGTCGGGCTACGCGTGGATGACAAATGCCGTCGACGTCCGTAGCGCCGGCGTGTGCCTCCTCTTCCTGCTCGGGATGGCGGGCAGCCTGTACATGGCGCTCTCGATCCCGGACGCCTGCCGGGACGAGGGAGCCTGGTTCGCAGCCGCGTACTTCGCGGTTCGCGTTCTCCACGTCGTCCTCTACGACAGGGGGTTACGCGCCGACGCGGCGCACCGGGCCGCGTTTCGCAAGCTGGCACCCTGGTTTCTGGTCGCGCCCGTGCTCGTGCTCGCCGGCGGCCTCGTCGAGGGCGACGCGCGCGTCGCGCTGTGGGCGCTCTCACTCGCGGTCGACATCGCCGGGACGCTGACGGTCGGAGGAGCCGGCTTCCGCGTCGCTCCGGGACACTTCGCCGAGCGCTACGCGCTGTTCGTGATCATCGCGCTCGGCGAGTCGGTCGTCGCAATCGGCCTTGCCGGAATCGGGCTCGAGCGCGACGCGACGTTCGTCGTCTCCGTCGCGATCGCCTTCGCGGGCGTCGCCGCGCTCTGGTGGGCGTACTTCGACTGGGCTCAACTCGCCGCCGAGCGGCGGCTTCGTCTCGAAGTCGCCGAGCGACGCGGCCCGCTCGCACGCGACCTCTTCACGTTCTTCCATTTCCCGCTCGTGCTCGGAATCATCTTCTACGCGGTCGCGGCGAAGAAGACGCTCGCGCATCCGCTCGAGCCGCTCTCGCCGGCAGGGAGGTGGGCGCTCGGAGTGGGGGTGGCCGCGTACCTGTCGTCGTTCGTCCTCCAGCGCTACCGGGCGGTCAGAATCGTCGCCTGGGAGCGGATCGCCGGTGCAGCCGCCGCGCTCGTCGGCGCCGTCGTTCTGGAACGTCTCGACGCAGTCCTCCTGCTCGGCGTGATGCTCCTGCTGCTCGTCGCGGTGATCGCCGTCGAGACGTTCCGTCTGCGCGAGGTGCGCCTGCGAGTGAGGGGCGACTGATGCCTGAGCTCCACGAGCCTTCCTCGGCTCGTGATATGAAGGGGCGCGTGGCCCCGCCCGACCGTCTCGCCCGGCTCCGAGCGATCCCGATCTTCGCCGGCCTGCCCGACGACTCGCTCGCGCGTGTCGCGGCGGCCGTCGACGAGCTCGAGTTCCCCGCGGGGCACGTCCTGATCCAGCCCAACGAGCCGGGCACGGGCATGTTCGTGCTCGAGGACGGTGCCGTGACGGTCGAGCTTCGCGGCCGGACGCTCGAGCTCGGGGCGGGCGAGTTCGTCGGCGAGCTGAGCCTGCTCGTGCCCGGAGCGACGCGCTCGGGCCGGGTGCGGACCGCAGCGCCTGTGCGCTGCTTCGCGATCGGGCGCCGGGAGCTCGAGGAGCTGCTCGAGTCGGAGCCCGGGCTGGCGCTCGCGATGCTGCGGGCGCTCGCAGCACGCCTGCTCCGGGAGGCCTAGGCCGCGTCCTCGAGGCGGAGCTCGCCGGCTCGGCCGGCAGGCGGCTGTGCCTTCTCGTGCCGGATCGACGCGCGAACCACGGAGGCCCCCGCCACCCAGCCGGCGAGAAAGAGCGCCCCGCCGCAGATCCAGGCGACCGCGAGCCAGGCGTACCACGGCATCTCTAGCGAGCCTCCTCGCCCGCGGAAGGCTCGGCGGCCACACCGCCGCGCTCCCGCCGGGCCTCGAGCACCTCGGTGGCGATCACCTGCACCGCTCCGGCGATCGGGATCGCCCCCAGCGCGCCGAGCACGCCCGCGAGGTCGGCGCCGATCAGGATCGCGATCAGCACGATCACCGGCGAGATCCGCACGGTGCGCCCGTAGATGAGCGGCTGGAGGACGTGGTTCTCGAACTGCTGGTAGACGAGGAAGAAGACGGCGAGGATCAGCGCGTCGACGAAGCCCTCGGTCGCGAGCGCGACGAGGATCACGATCACCGCCGCGATCATCGCGCCGGCGAGCGGCACGAGGTCGAAGAGCGCGACGACGACCCCGAGCGAGATCGCATATGGCACGCCGAGCCCGAAGATCACGGGCGTGGCGAGGACGCCCGCGATCACGCTGATCAGGATGTTGCCCGTCACGTAGCCGCCGATCGTCCTCGAGATGCCCTGCCCGGTCCGCTCCCAGCGGGGCCTCGACCGGGCGGGCAACAGGTCGAGGAAGCGGCGGTAGAGCCGCTGGCCGTCGAGGAGCAGGAACAGCGTCAGGAACGCGGTCGTGACGATGCCGACGACGGCGGTGAGCACGCCGCGGGCGACGGCGAGCGCCGGCTCGGTGAAGCCGAGGATGCCGCCCACCCCCTGCTCCTCGATCGCGCTGCGAACCCGGTCGACGATCTGGTACTCGGTCTGCAGGAACCCGAGCGGGCCCTCGCCGGCGGTGAGGTCGTCGATCAGGTCCGGGACAGCCTCGACGAACTCCTTGATCTGGTCGACGAGCGGCGGGATGAGGAGGTAGCTGAGGCCGCCGATGACGACGAGCGCGAGCAGGAAGACGAGCACGGCCGCCCTGCCCCGGCGAATGCCCTTCCGCTCGAGGAACTCGACCGCCGGGTTGAGCGCGATCGCGAGGAAGGCCGCGATCAGGATCCACGCGACGACGCCTCGGCTCGCGTAGACGACCCAGAGCACGAGCGCGACGAGGAGCGTGATCCCGAGCACGGAGAAGACCGTGCGCGGACGCACGACGAGAGTGCGCTCGGGCGCCGCCATGCGAGGAGCATCGCGGACGGCCCGGACGGCGAGACCGGAGGGCCGTTAACGTGCGCCTCGGGATGCCGAGCTCCTGGAGCCTCGTAGGCCGTCACGCCCTCGTCACCGGCGCCTCGTCGGGCCTCGGCCGCGCGGTCGCGCTCGAGCTCGCCGCGCTCGGCGCCGCGGTCTGCGTGACCGCACGCCGCGCCGAGG
>JBBILK010000325.1:0-4088 GCA_037444965.1 Actinomycetota bacterium
CGGCCGCTCTCCAGTACGTGCGCAAGGTGAGCGGCATGCAGAAGCCCTCGCGGGCGAACCACGCCGCCTTCGAGCGCGGAGTCGAGGAGATCGCGATCGCAACGGCACGGCTGCTCGAGCGCCTCGTCACCGAGGCGCCGCCGCGTGATCGCGAGCTCGCCGCGGAGCGCCGGCGCTTGCGTGCGGCGGAGCGTTTCGGCCGAGGCGTGCCGGCCGAGGCCCGAGCGGAGCGATGAGTTTCGCGCCGGCCCCCGGTCCAACCGGTGGGTGGGCGGCGAGCGCCGGCGTGCCGGCGCGGAAAGGAGAGGCATGGGACAGCCGGTCGTGCACTTCGAGATCGTCGGGAAGGACGCGGGGAAGCTCCAGAGCTACTACTCCGACCTGTTCGGATGGGAGTTCGACGCCGACAACCCGATGCACTACGGGCTCGTGCAGCGCGAATCGAACGTCAACGCGGACGGGATCGGCATCGGCGGTGGTGTCGGAGCCGGGCCGGAGGGATACGACGGCCACGTCACCTTCTACGTCGAGGTCCCGGACGTGGAAGCCGCGCTCGCGAAGGCCGAGAGCCTCGGCGGGTCACGGATGATGGGTCCCGAGAAGGTGATGGAGCAGCTCGAGATCGGTCTCTTCACCGACCCGGAGGGTCACCTGGTCGGTGTCGTCTCGTCGGCCGGGTAGCGCGCGGTGCCGAACCTGCCGGCAGCCACGGCCGCCGTTGGCGACCGGCTCGAGCACCACCGCCTCGAGCTCACCGCCTACTGCTACCGGATGCTCGGCTCGCCCTTCGAGGCCGAGGACGCCGTCCAGGAGACGCTCCTGCGGGCCTGGCGGAGCTTCGACCGTTTCGAGGGCCGCTCCGCGCTGCGCTCCTGGCTCTACCGCATCGCCACGAACGTCTGCCTCGACCTCCTGAACGGCCGGAAGCATCGGGCCCGCCCGATCGACCTCGGGCCGGCCCGCGAGCCCGACGCCGCCAACCTCAACGCGCTCTCCGAGGCAACGTGGATCCAGCCCGTGCCCGACAGTCTCGTCGTACCGGACGGAGACCCGGCGGACGTCGCCGTCGCGCGCGAGACGGTGCGGCTCGCCTTCATCGCCGCCCTGCAGTACCTGCCGCCCCGCCAGCGGGCGGTGCTGATCCTCTGCGAGGTGCTGCGCTGGCAGGCGAGCGAGGTGGCCGAGCTGCTCGACACGAGCGTCGCCGCCGTCACGAGCGCGCTCCAGCGAGCCCGCGCGACGCTCGAGGCGCGAGACGTGACCGCCGCCGGCACCCCGACCTCGGTCGACAGGGCGGACGCCGCCCTGCTCGCCCGCTACCTCGAGGCGTTCGAGCGCTACGACATGGAGACCCTCGTCTCCCTGATCCACGAGGACGCGACGCAGTCGATGCCGCCGTACGACCTCTGGCTGAGCGGCCGCGACGACATCCTCTCCTGGTGGGTCGGCCCGGGGGCGGGCTGCCGCGGCTCGCGGCTCGTCCCGGCAACGGCGGCGAACGGCGCGCCGGCGTTCGGGCAGTACAAGCCGAGCGCGTCCGGCGACGGCTTCGACCCGTGGGCGCTCCAGGTGCTCGAGATCGAGGACGGCCGGATCGTCGAGCTCACCTTCTTCCTCGAGACGGAGACCGTCTTCCCGCTCTTCGAGCTGCCGCCCCGGCTCGAGCCGTAGTCCTCGGGCCTATTCGGGCAGGACGTCCGTCAGCCCCATGAACGCGACGAGCTCGAGCAGCTCGCTCGAGGCGTGGCACAGGCGAACCCTGCAGCCGTGCCGCCGGGCGGCGAGCTGCAGCCGCGCGAGGGCATCCACGGTCACCGCATCGGGGGGGACGCCGGTCACGTCGCACAGCGCCACGTCAGGGCGGCTCTCCGCCAGCAGCGCGCAGACACGCGCGCACAGCCCCGGGAGGTCGCCTCGAGCGATCGGGCCGCGGACAGCGAGGGCGATCGTTCGTTGCGCCGGCGCGGTCATTCGCGAGCAGGACCGCTAGGCTGGGCCGAACTCATCGGCGGGGACACCGATGAGTCTCCGGGCCCGACAGGGTCTATGCCTTCGAAGGCGACCGAGAGGAGGGAACCCGTCGCGATGGACAGCCGCGCTCGCTGGCTCGCGCTGATCGTCCTCTGTCTCGGCTCCCTGATGATCGTGCTCGACACGACGATCGTGAACGTCGCGCTCCCGTCGATCAAGGAGGACCTCGGCTTCTCGGAGACCTCGCTCGCCTGGGTCGTGAACGCCTACCTGCTCACCTTCGGCGGCTTTCTCCTGCTCGGAGGGAGGCTCGGCGACCTCTTCGGCCACCGGCGGCTGTTCCTGATCGGGATCGCGCTCTTCACGCTCGCGTCGCTCGCCTGCGGCCTGGCGACGACGCAGGCCTTCCTCGTTGGTGCGCGCGCGGTCCAGGGGCTCGGCGGCGCCGTCGTCTCGGCGGTCTCGCTCTCGCTGATCATGACGCTCTTCACGGAGCCGGCCGAGCGAGCGAAGGCGATGGGGGTCTTCGGCTTCGTCGCTGCCGGCGGCGGAACCATCGGCGTGCTCCTCGGCGGCGTACTGACGGACGCGCTCGACTGGCACTGGATCTTCCTCGTCAACCTCCCGGTCGGCGCGCTCGTCTTCGCGCTCTGCCTCGTCCTCCTGCCCGCCGGCCGCGGAGCGCCCACGACTGCGCGGCTCGACGTCGCGGGCGCGGCCACGGTCACCGCATCGCTCATGCTCGCCGTCTACGCGATCGTGAACGGCAACCAGGCGGGCTGGACGTCCGGTCGGACGATCGGCCTGCTCCTCGCCGCCGCCGCCCTGCTCGCACTGTTCCTCGGCATCGAGGCGCGCGTGCGCTCGCCGCTCGTGCCGCTCCGCCTCTTCCGGCTGCGCAACGTCGCCGCGGCGAACGCCGTCGGCGTCCTCTGGGCTGCCGCCATGTTCGCCTGGTTCTTCCTCTCGGCGCTCTACCTCCAGCGCGTGCTCGGCTACAGCCCGCTCGAGGTCGGTCTCGCCTTCCTGCCGACCAGCCTGATCATGGGCGCGTTCTCGCTCGGTCTGTCGGCGATGCTCGTGATGCGCTTCGGCATCCGCAAGCCGCTCGTGGCGGGCCTGTCGCTGGCCGCGGTCGGCCTCCTGCTCTTCGTGCGAGCGCCGGTCGACGGGAGCTTCGCCCTCGACGTCCTTCCGAGCATGATCCTGCTCGGCATCGGGGCGGGCATGGCCTTCAATCCGCTGCTGCTCGCGGCGATGAGCGACGTCGCCCCGGAGGAGTCGGGGCTCGCGTCGGGAGTCGTCAACACCGCGTTCATGATGGGCGGCGCGCTCGGCCTCGCCGTGCTCGCCAGCCTCGCCGACCAGCGGACGGACACCCTGCTCGCCGCCGGCGAGGAGGCGCTCGCGGCGCTCACCGGCGGCTACCACGTGGCGTTCCTCGCCGGGGCGGTGTTCGCGGCGGCGGGTGCCACGGTCGGCGCGACCCTTCTGCGCGCCCGGCTGCAGGCACCGGCGCGCGACGAAGCGGCCGGGCGGCGGCGGGTGGCGCCGACCGCGACTCCCATCGGCCGCCTCGACTCCCCGCCTTCGCCGAGGCCGAGTAGAGCGGATCAGGCTCCTGCGAGCTCGGCGAGAGCCGTCACCGTCCGCCAGTTCCTCGTCGTCGCCGCGACGCCGAGCTGCCGCTCGAAGAACGCGTTCGAGAGCTTCGACCGGCCGTAGCCGTTCGGGCAGTGGAGGTAGACGGCGTCGCGCGCCACGCGGAACTCGTCGGGCTCGAACGCCTTCTCCTGCAGCGAGACGACTCGCCCGGGGTCGGGTGGCTCGGCGAGAAACGTGGCATGGAGCTTGATCGGGTCGGGCTCTCGTGCGGCAAACGGGTTGCCGGCGACGAGCTCGCAGAGCTCTGCGCTCGTTCGCAGCAAGACCCTGAGCTCGAGGCCGAGCCGCCGGCGGAGCTCGCCTTCGATCGCCTGCGAGAGGTCGGTCCGCCCGCCGGAACTGCGGAAGACGACGTTGCCGCTCTGCACGTACGTCGTGACGTCTTCGGCGCCGAGGTCCTCGAACAGCGCGCGCAGGTCGGCCATCGCGACCTTGTTCCGGGCGCCGAGGTT
>JBBILK010000326.1:0-4084 GCA_037444965.1 Actinomycetota bacterium
CCGGGCGAGCTCGGCGAAGGCGCGCGCGAAGAGGTAGTCACCCGCCGCTCTCGCGGCGGTCTCGCCGTACAGCGCCCACGCCGTCGCCCGGCCCCGGCGCAGACCGGCGCCGTCGAGCATGTCGTCGTGGACGAGCGTCGCCATGTGGACGAGCTCCACGGCGGCGCCGGCCGCAACCGTCCGTTCCCCGTCTTTCTCCGCAGCCGGCGTGGCGAGGAAGACGAGCGCGGGCCGCAGCCGCTTGCCGCCGGCGGAGAGCGTCTCGGTCCCTACCTCGGCGACGAGCCCGGGATGGGACGCGACCGCGGCCTCGAGCCGTGCTTCGAGACGCTCCAGGTATCGCTCGAGGCCAGGAGCCGAGCGTATCGTTGCGATCGCGTTCACGGGACTGCGCTCTCCTCGACTGTCGCGGTGTGCAGCGCGACGATCCCGCCGCCCAGCAACCTCCAGCGTATCTGCGAGAAGCCCGCCTGCGCGCAGAGTGCGGCCAGGCCGTCCGCATCCGGGAACCGCCGCACGCTGGCCGGGAGGTAGCTGTACGCGGCACCGCCGGGAAGCGCCTTCCCGAGCAGCGGCACGAGCCGGTCGAACCAGAGGCGGAAGAACGGGGCGAGCGGCCCCCGGGGCGTCGTGATCTCGAGCAGCGCGAGACGGCCCCCGGGAGCGAGCACCCGCCGCAGCTCCCGGAGTCCCCCTTCGAGATCGTCGAGGTTGCGGATCCCGAAGCCGACCGTGACCGCATCGAAGGACCCGTCCGGGAAGGGAAGGGCGCAGGCGTCGCCCTGGATCCACTCGATCGCCGGTGACTTCGCCCGTGCTCGCTCGAGCATCCGGGCGGAGAAGTCGAGCCCCGTGACCCGACCCCCGACCGCGAGATCGGCGAGGGCCAGGTCGCCGGTGCCGCAACAGGCGTCGAGCACCCGGTTACCGGGACGGACGACCGCTTCCGCCGCGAGCCGCCGCCATCTCCGGTCCAGGCCTGCCGTCATGATCCGGTTCATCGCGTCGTACACCGGCGTGATGCGGTCGAACATCTCGCGCACCTCGTCCGGCGGGAGCCGTCCCGACGAGCGAGCGGCCGGCGGCGCGCTCATTGCCCCCAACGCCCGGAGAGCGTGTTGTCGATCCCGAGCTGGTCGAGGCAGCGGGCGACCACGAATCCCACGAGGTCGTCGATGCTCTCCGGCCGGTGGTAGAAGCCTGGAGCGGCGAAGAGAATCACGGCACCGGCGGCCCGGAGGCGGAGCATGTTCTCGAGGTGGATGGTCGAGAGCGGCGTCTCTCGCGGCACCACGACGAGCCGGCGCCCCTCCTTGAGGGCGACGGAGGCCGCCCGGTGGACGAGGTTGTCCATCGTGCCCGTCGCGATGTGCGCGAGCGTGCCCATCGAGCAGGGGCAGATCACGTAGGCGTCGACCTTCGCCGAGCCGCTCGCGTAGGGAGCCGACCAGTCGTCGGGCTCGTAGACACGTACGCCCTCGAGCCCGGCCAGGAGCCGCGAGAGGACGGCGTCGCGCGGAAGCGACGGATCGCCGTACAGCTCGGTCGCCAGCACTTCGATCCCCGAGCGAGAGGCGCAGATTCCGAGCGTGCAACCGGCGCCGGCCAGCTCCCGGACGAGGCGCGCCGCGTACGGAGCGCCGGAGGCGCCGGTGATGCCGAGAAAGATGTCCATGGTCGCCGGCGGTCGGCGATCCCGCGACTAGCCGCCGCCCGGCCCCTTCGAGGCCTCGAGGAAGATCGCGAGCTGGCGAAGCTGCTCGTCGCCGAGCGAGGCGAACGAGGGCATCGGCGAGCCGGGATTGACGGCGGCAGGGTTGATCAGATGGTCGATCTGCCACTGAATACCGCGGTTCCTCGTCCCCTCGGCACTGAGCTCGGGCGCTCCCAGCGCCTGCGCGCCCGAGCCGAGGTAGACGTGGCAGTTGAGGCAGCCCGACTCGGCAAACGTCTCCGCTCCGGCGGTGACGTCCGCCTCGGCCGTGCCCGGGTCGACGCCCTCGACCTGCTTCGCGTTCTCGACGAGGTTCGCCTCCTCGATCCAGCGCGGCACCTCGCTCTCGGCTCCGGCGGCTACCTCCTTGGCCGTCGCGCCCTTCCAGGTGAGAACGGCCATCGACGCGATCACCATGATCCCCGCGATCACCGCCACCGGACGGCGGGAGAGGCGGCGCTCCATCCGCCGGTCGACGAACGGCAGCGCGAACAGGAGGATCATGCAGATCGTCGGGATCCCGACGGTGCCGAGCACGACCGACTCCGGCCACTTGAAAATCCGCAAGAGGTAGAAGAGGAAGTAGAAGTACCAGTCCGGACGCGGGACGAAGGAGATCGTGCCCGGGTCGGCTTTCGCCGCGTAGCGCGGCCCCAGGACGCCGGCGTCGCCCGCCTCCTCGCCCGACGTGAAGTACCAGACGAACGCGAGCGCGATGATCACGGCGACGACGACGATCGCCATCACCGTGTCGTGGAACATCGCGTACGGGAAGAACGGCTTGCCTTCCTGCTTGACGTCGCGCTTGTAGCGCGCGAACTCGGCCCGGCGCGGATCGGTGCCGCCGTTCACGATCCCGCCTCCTCGTTCCCGCGCCCGCGGGGGTGGGGCTCGACGAGGCCCCGCTTGCGGGTGTCGACCTCGGGCCGCTCACGCCCGGCCGCCTTCTTCGACCAGGGCGGCGAGGTGACCCCGAGGCGGATGACGAGGTAGAGGTGCAAGCCGATCAGCGCGATCAGCCCGCCGGGGAGCAGGAGCATGTGGATCGAGTAGAAGCGCGAGAGCGTCTCGCCGTTGATCTCGGAGCCGCCGCGGAGGACGTTCGAGAGGAACGGGCCGACGATCGGGCCGGTGCCGTTGATGTTGATCCCGACGACGGTCGCCCAGTACGAGGTCTGGTCCCAGGGCAGCAGGTAGCCGGTGAAGCCCTCGAACATGCCGAGGATCAGGAGGACGACGCCGATCAGCCAGTTCAGCTCGCGCGGGTACTTGTAGGCGCCGAAGAAGAACACGCGCCCCATGTGGAGGAAGAGCAGGATGATGAAGACGCTCGCGCCCCAGCGATGCATGCCCCGGACGAGCCAGCCCCAGGTGAGCTCGTTCGTGATGTACTGGATCGACTCGTATGCCTCGTCCGGGCTCGGCTTGTAGTACATGGCGAGGATCGCGCCCGTGACGGCCTGGACGATGAACGCGGTCAGCGTCGCCGAGCCGAGCGTCTGGAACCAGGTGATGTCACGCGGGACGTTGCGGAACAGGAAGTAGCGCAGGCCGCCGACGAGCCCCGACCGCTCCTCGAGCCAGTTGACGGGCGCGAGCAGCGCCTGCTCGGCCTGCGCTCGACGTGGGGACTTCCTGCGGGTCGCGACGGCCACTGACTACTGGTTCGGGTTCGAGCTGTAGATCTGGTGTGGCGAGACCGGGTTGAAGATCTGCTCCCAGCCGTCGACGTGCTGGCCCGGGTCGAAGCGGGTGTAGGTCACGAGCAGCGCGTCCCGGCCCGTACCCTCGACCTTGCCGACGCTGAAGCGCGTGCCGAGGACGAGCTTGCCGTCGACGATCGAGTAGCTGAAGCGGTCGAGCGCCCGCACGGGCGGGCCGGCCGTGCGGTTCCCCTCGATGTCGTAGGAACCGCCGTGGCAGGGACAGACGAAGCTCGCGGGCTGGGAGGGGATCAGCCGCACCGTCCCGGAGTCGGTCTGCACCTCGACGGCAGCCTCCTCGTCGGTGGGCCCGCCGGGCTGGGTCGGGCACCCGAGGTGCACGCAGCGGTTCGAGATGATCGTGAAGCTCGGATCACCGTTGTCCAGCGGCCCGTTGTAGCGGACGAACGCCGTCCTCAGCGAGACGTCGCCCTCGCGCTCCTTCGAGTGGAAGGTAGCTACCTTCCACTCGCCCTCGGGGTAGTTCTCGAGCGGGCCGAGGTCGATCTCCTCGTCCCTGTTTCGCTCCTTCGTGAACGACGGCCCGATCACGAAGCCCGCGACGGGCACGGTGACGGCTGCGCCGACGACGGCGCCGAGACCGAGCGTCGAGAGCTCGAGGAACTTGTTGCGCGGGAAGCGCTCGAGCTCCTCGCGCTCTGCCTCC
>JBBILK010000327.1:0-4084 GCA_037444965.1 Actinomycetota bacterium
CGGCGCCGGCGGCTCCTCGCCTCCCTCGATCCCGCCGCCGCAGGCCGCGAGCAGGGCGGCGAGCGAGAGCCCCGCGCCTCCCGCGGCGGCGCGCTGGAGCAGCTGTCGACGTGTGATGTTGCTCATCCCTCATCCCCTTCTGTCGTTCCCTCCACCACGAACGTGGCCTCCGGGCTCCAGGAGAGCGTGACCGCCTCTCCCTCGGCCGCCGGCCGGGCGCCCGGGTCCGCGTTCTGGCCGTAGACCGTGACCGCCCCTGCCTTCGTCTTGACGACGTACTGGCGCGAGACGCCGATGTAGGCGGTCTCGGCGACGAAGCCGCCGAGCGTGTTCACCTCGCCGGCTCCGATTCGCACCTTCTCCGGCCGCACGCCCACGGCGACACGGCCGGTGCGCCCGGCGAGCGCCGCGGGCGGCACTCGCACCTCCGTCCCGGAGTCGAGGCTGACGACGCCGTCCCCCGCGACCGTTCCCGGGAGCAGGTTCGAGACCCCGAGGAAGCCGGCCACGAATGCCGTCCTCGGGTGCTCGTACAGCTCGGTCGGCGTCCCGAGCTGCTCGATCCGGCCCAGATCCATGACCGCGATCGAGTCGGCCATCGTCATCGCCTCCTCCTGGTCGTGCGTGACGTGGACGAACGTGATCCCCACCTCGTGCTGGATGCGCTTCAGCTCGAGCTGGAGCTGCTTGCGGAGCTTCAGGTCGAGCGCGCCGAGCGGCTCGTCGAGCAGGAGGACACGGGGCCGGTTGACGAGGGCCCGTGCGAGCGCGACCCGCTGCTGCTGGCCGCCCGAGAGCTGGCGCGGCTTTCGCTTCGCCATCGCGGAGACGCCGACGAGCTCCATCACCTCGTTCACCTGCCGCGTCAGCTCGTCGCCCTTGACGCCCCGGCGGCGAAGGCCGAAGGCGACGTTCTCGAAGATCGAGAGATGCGGGAAGAGCGCGTAGCTCTGGAAGACCGTGTTGACGTCGCGCTTGTAGGGGGGCAGGCCCGTGACCTCGCGCTCCCCGAGGAAGATCGTCCCGCTCGTCGGCTCCTCGAAGCCGCCGATCATCCGCAGCGTCGTCGTCTTCCCGCAGCCGGACGGCCCGAGCAGCGCGAAGAACTTCCCGCGCTCGATCTCGAGCGAGACGTCGTCGACGGCGACGACGTCCTCGCCGAACCGCTTCGTCACGCGCTCGAGCCGGACGTCGACCAGCGACGCTGCGCCTGCCCTGGACTCGACCTCCTCGATTGCCGCCATGCTCAACTCCTCTGACGCTCTGATCGTCGCAGGGTTGGCAGTGTACGCTTGGCGAGCGCCTGACCGATCAGCTCAGGTGTGAAGGGAAGCGTCCTGAACGCGACGCCCGTCGCGTCCCGGAGCGCCGCTGCGATCGCCGGCGCGGGCGGGCCGATCGGCGGCTCGCCGATCCCGCGGGCGCCGAACGGGCCGAGGCCCTCGCCGCTCTCGAGAACGAGGGCCTCGACATCGGGCACCTCCATGGCCGTCGGTATCAGGTACTGCGAGAACGTCCCGGTCAGGTTCTGCCCGTCCTCGAAGACAACTCGCTCCGAGAGCGCGTAGCCGATCCCCATTGCCACCGCTCCCTCGATCTGCCCCCGGACGGACTGCGGGTTGAGCGCCCGCCCGACGTCGTGGGCGGCGACGTAGCGGAGGACGCGCACGTGTCCCGTCTCGGGGTCGACCTCGAGGTCGACCCCGTGGCAGCCGTACGTGAAGTCGGGCAGCACGCGGCCGCGCCAGGCTTCGTCCGCCCGCCAGGGGACGCCCTTCGGGGCGTGGAAGACGGCGAGCGTCTGCCAGGGGACGTTCTGCGCCGCGCAGGCGGCGACGAGATCGGGGAACGGCACGACCCTGCCCACCGCCTCCGAGTCTCGCGCTCCCTCCGGCGTGAGCTCGACCTGCCCGGGCTCGACCTCGAGCAGGCCCGCGGCGACCTGCACGACCCCGTCCCGAAGCCGGGTCGCCGCCTCTAGCACGGCGTTGCCGGACATGTAGAGCTGGCGCGTCGCGGTCGTCGTCCCCGTGAGCGGGGTCAGCGCCGAGTCGCCGATGTGGATCGCGATGCGCTCGGGCGCGACGCCGAGCACCTCGGAGGCGATCTGGACGAGCGAGGACGCCTGCCCGCAGCCGATGTCGGGCACGCCGATCCTGATCGTGAGGCTGCCGTCGCGCTCGAAGCCGATCCAGGCGCTCGACCAGTCGTTCAGCCACACGCAGCGGCCGTAGGGCTGGAGGTTGCAGGCGAAGCCGCGGCCGACGAGCGCGCTGGCCGAGGACGGCTCCGGCGGCGGCCCCAACCGCTCCTCGACGGCGGCCGTGAGCTCCGGGAGCGCGACGTGCGTGTCGAGCGGCTGGCCGATCGCGAGCGCGTCGCCCCGCTCGACGAAGTTGCGCCGCCTCAGCTCCAGCGGATCGAGGCCGAGCTCGACGGCGAGCGCGTCCAGCTGCCCTTCGTAGGCGAGCGCGACCTGCATGCCCCCGAAGCCCCGGAAGGCGCTGCACGGCGTGTGGTTCGTGTAGACGACGCGGCTGCGGATGCGGACGTTCGGGCAGCGGTACGGCCCCTGGGCGCAGGTCGTCGAGTAGAGGAGCACGAGCGCCGAGAGGTACGCGTAGGCCCCGCCGTCCGCGAGGAGCTCGATCTCCTGGGCGAGCAGCCTGCCGTCCCGGTCAGCCCCCGTCCGGTAGCGCATGCGGAAGGCGTGCCGGTTCGAGCGCGCGAGCAGCGACTCCTGGCGCGACCAGACCATGCGCACCGGCCGGCCCGTCTTCAGGACGACGAGGGCGAGGTACGGCTCGACGGTCAGGTCCTCTTTGCCGCCGAAGCCGCCGCCGACATAGGGGGCGATCACGCGCACCCGGTTCTCGTCGAGGCCGAGGATCTGCGCCACGTCGCGGAAGTGCTCGATCACCTGCGTCGCCGCGCGGATCACGATCACCCCGCCGGCGTCGAGCCACGCGGTGCCCGCCTCCGGCTCGAGGTAGGCGTGGTCGACGAACTGGGTCTCGTAGGCGCCCTCGACGACGACGTGCGCGGCGGCGAGCGCCGCGTCGACGTCGCCCTCCTCGAGCTCCCAGCTGGCGAGGAGGTTCCCGCCCTCGTGGACGAGGGGGGCGCCCGGCTCGAGCGCTCGCACGGGATCGTCGACGACGGGCAGGGCCTCGTACTCCACCTCGATCGCGTCGAGGGCGGCGAGCGCGGCGTCCTCGGTCTCCGCGGCGACGAGCGCGACCGGCTCGCCGTGGTAACGGACGACGCCGTCGGCGAGGACGTTCGTGAACGCCTTCAGCGCTCCCACTTCGATCGTCTGGCCCGGCACGTCGACCCAGGCCGTGTTGTTGGGAACGTCCTGCGCAAGGTAGACGCCGACCACGCCGGGCAGGGTCTCGGCGGCGGCGGTGTCGACGGAGAGGATCCGCGCGTGCGCGTGGTCGGAGCGCTTGAGCATCGCGTGGAGCATCCGCGGGTGCTCGGCGTCGGCCGCGTACTTCGTTCGGCCCTGCACCTTCTCGACGGCGTCGTGGCGGACGAGCTCGGCGCCGACGACGCGGAGCGGCCGCTCAGTTCCGACCGCCATCAGGCCCTCCCTCCGCTCGCGTCCCGGTAGGCCTCGACGGCGTCCACGATCGTGCGATAGCCGGTGCAGCGGCAGAGGTTTCCGGCGAGGCTCTCGCGGATCTCCTCGCGCGAGCCGGCCGCGCCGAGCTCCACGGCCTCGAGCGCGCCGAGCACCACCCCGGGCGTGCAGAAGCCGCACTGGACGGCGCCGCGCTCGACGAGCTCGCGCTGGAGCGGGTGCAGCTCGCCGCTCTTGCTCAGGCCCGCGACCGTCAGAATCTCGGCTCCGTCGGCCTGGCCGGCGAGCGTCGAGCAGGCGTTCACCGCTGCCCCGTCGAGGAGCACGGTGCACGCGCCGCACACCCCCTCGCCGCAGCCGTACTTCACGTCCGTCTGGCCCGCGGCGTCGCGTAGCGCGCGCAAGAGCGTCCAGTGGGGCGGCACCTCGAGCTCGACCCGCCGGCCGTTGAGGACGAACGCGACCGTCATCCGGCACCTGCCGCCCGGGCGCGGGCGA
>JBBILK010000328.1:0-2139 GCA_037444965.1 Actinomycetota bacterium
CCTGGCACACCGACCTGCCGCCCGGCCATCCGATGGTGACGGGGAGCCAGACCGTCGACGTCGACCTCTTCGCAGCCGAGCACGCGAAGCTGCTCGTGCTGATCGGGATGAACTGGATCTGCACGAAGATGCCAGATGGTCACTGGCTCGGCGACGCCCGCCTGAAGGGCACCAGGATCATCGTCATCTCCGCCGACTACATGCCGACGGCGAACAAGGCCGACGAGGTGATCATCCTCAGGCCGGGCACCGACGCGGCGCTCATGCTCGGCGTCGCCCGCGAGCTGATCGTGAACGACCTCTACGACCGCGAGGCGACCGTCCAGCGGACCGACCTCCCGCTCCTCGTCCGCATGGACACCGGGGCGCGGCTCGACGCGCGCGACGTCTTCCCCGACTACGCGCTCGCCGAGCTCGCGAACTACGTCGCGCTCAAGCCCGAGGAGGAGATCAAGACCACGCCGCCGCCGCCCCCGTTCACCGCCGGCAAGCAGGTGGTCCCGATCGAGCTCCGCGAGCAGTGGGGCGACTTCGTCGTCTGGGATCGCGGGGCGGGAAGGCCGGTCGCGATCAGCCGCGACCAGGTGGGGGCGTTCATGCCCGTCGACGCGGAGCTCGAGGGCGAGTTCGAGGTCACGCTGGCGGACGGGACGACGGTCACGGCACGCCCCGTGTTCGACCTGCTCAAGCAGTACCTCGACGACAACTTCGACCTCGCCGCGACGGCGGCGGTGACCGGTGTTCCCGAGGACGCGATCGCCGGCCTCGCCCGCCAGCTCGCCGAGAACAGGGGGAACACCCTGCTCGCCGCCGGGATGGGACCGAACCACTACTTCAACGCCGATCTCTTCGGCCGGACCCAGTTCCTCGTCGCCGCCCTGACCGACAACATCGGCCACCTCTCCGGCAACGTCTCGAGCTACGCCGGCAACTACCGCGGCTCGATCTTCCAGGCGATGGGGCAATGGATCGCGGAGGACCCCTTCAACATCAACCTCGACTTCACGACGCCGGCGACGGTCAAGCGCTACTACAAGGCCGAGTCGGCGCACTACTGGAACTACGGCGAGCGGCCGCTGAAGATGGGCGACGAGATCGTCACCGGCAAGACGCACATGCCGACGCCGACGAAGCTGATCTGGTTCTGCAACTCGAACTCGCTGCTCGGCAACGCCAAGTGGGCGTTCGACGTCGTCAAGAACACCCTGCCGCGGCAGGAGGCCGTCTTCTGCAACGAGTGGTTCTGGACGAGCTCCTGCGAGTACTCGGATCTCGTTTTCCCGGTCGACTCGTGGGCCGAGTTCAAGATGCCCGACATGACGGCGAGCTGCACGAACCCGTTCCTGCTCGCCTTCCCGCGGACGCCGCTCGACCGGATCCACGACACCCGCTCGGACTACGAGACGCTCGCTCTCACCGCCGAGAGGCTGGGCGAGCTCGTCGGCGAGCCGGCGATGAGCGACTACTGGAAGGGCGTCCTCGACGGCGACCCGTCCGTCTACCTGCAGCGGATCCTCGGCGGCTCGAACGCGACGCGCGGCATCCAGTTCGCAGACCTCGAGACGAGCTGCCAGGGTGGCATCCCGCTGCTCCAGAACAGCCGCACGTATCCGCGCCACGGCGGCTGGGAGCAGCGCCAGGAGGACAAGCCCTGGTACACGGCCACCGGCCGGCTCGAGTTCTACCGGCCGGAGCCGGAGTGGCAGGCCGCCGGGGAGCAGCTCCCCGTCTGGCGCGAGCCCGTCGACGCGACGCACTACGAGCCGAACGCGATCCTCGCCAACAAGCCGCACCCGTCGGTCAACCCGCGGCGGCCCGAGGACTATGGCGTGCCCGAGGAGCAGGTCGACATCGAGACGCGCCAGGCGCGGAACGTCGTGCGCACCTGGGACGAGCTGTCGCAGTCGAAGCACCCGCTCGCGATCGCCGACCCCGGCTACCGGTTCATCTTCCAGACGCCGAAGTACCGGTGGGGCGCCCACTCGACCGCGGTCGACTCCGACTGGATCGCGATGCTGTTCGGCCCGTTCGGGGACATCTACCGCCGCGACGACCGGGCACCCTGGTCCGGCGAGGCCTACCTCGAGATCAACCCCGCCGACGCGGCGGAGCTCGGGCTCGGCGACGGCGACTACGCGT
>JBBILK010000328.1:2194-4071 GCA_037444965.1 Actinomycetota bacterium
AACTGGACGGCGGAGGACGAGTACTACAAGGTCGCGCGCGTGATGATGCGGGTGCGCGTCTACCCCGGCATGCCGCGCGGCACGATCCGGACGTGGTTCAACATGTACGCCGCCACGCCCGGCACGGTGAACGCGCAGGCGGCGACGCCCGGGGCGCCGGCGAAGAACCTCGACACGAGCTACGTCGCGCTCTTCCGCCACGGCAGCCACCAGTCCGGGACGCGGGCGTACCTGCGCCCGACCCAGATGACCGACACGATGTCGCGGAAGAACTACTTCGGCCACGTGATCCAGACCGGCTTCGAGGCCGACGTCCACTCGCCCTCCGGTGCGCCGAAGGAGGCCTACGTGAAGCTCGAGAAGGCCGAGGACGCGGGCACGGGCGGCGAGAAGCTCTGGCGGCCGGTGACGCTCGGGTTGCGCCCGCACGCTCCCTCCGAGGAGCTGACGAAGTACCTGGCCGGCGCCTACCTGCTCGGCGGGGGTGCGTAGGCCGTGGCGAAGGTCTTCAACTGGCAGCTCGGGCGGGAGATGGACTACCCGTACGAGGCTCCGCGCCCGGAGAAGCAGTTCACGATGATCATGGACACGAACAAGTGCATCGCCTGCCAGAGCTGCACGATCACCTGCAAGTCCACCTGGACGTGGGGACGCGGCCAGGAGTACATGCTCTGGAACAACATCGAGACGAAGCCCTACGGCTTCTACCCGACGGGGTGGGACGTGAACGTGCTCGCCCTGCTCGGCGAGCAGTCGTGGGACGGCGACGCGTACGCGGGCCAGACGCTCTACGAGGCCGCCGCCGAGGGGGAGCGCGTGCTCGGCTGGGCGCCGGAGGACGCGGACTGGAACCACCCCAACCTCGGCGAGGACGAGCCGACCGGCGACGCCACGGAGACGCCGTGGCTGCCGGACAAGCCGCACTCGATGATGTGGATGTTCTACCTGCAGCGGATCTGCAACCACTGCACGTACCCCGCCTGCGTCGCCTCCTGCCCGCGCCAGGCGATCTACAAGCGCCCCGAGGACGGAATCGTGCTCGTCGACCAGACCCGCTGCCGGGGCTACCAGGAGTGCGTGCGCGCGTGCCCCTACAAGAAGACGATGTTCAACCTCGAGACGCGCGTCTCGGAGAAGTGCATCGGCTGCTTCCCGAAGATCGAGCAGGGGCTGCAGACGCAGTGCACGACCGCGTGCATCGGGCGTCTCCGACTGACGAACTTCCTCTCCCCGCCCGACCAGGCGGACCCGAAGAAGCCGGCCGACTTCCTCGTCCACGTCAGGAAGGTGGCGCTGCCGCTCTACCCGCAGCTCGGGCTCGAGCCGAACGTCTACTACATCCCGCCCGTGCACGTCCCGGTCGAGTATTCGACCCAGCTGTTCGGCCCGGGCGTCCAGGAGGCGATCGACGCTTACGTGGGCGCGAAGGACGACCCGGAGCTGCTCGGGCTGCTGATGCTCTTCGGCGCCACCGAGCAGATCATGGACACGTTCGACGTGCGGGACGGGATCGCCCGCGCCTACGACGAGAACGGCGCCGAGATCGTCAGCGTCCCCGTCCAGGAGCCGACGTTCGTGCGACCGTTCGAGTTCCCGACCGAGCTCGCGGGCGAGCCCGTGACAGGCTTTCGCCACAACACGTGAGAGTGACCGATGGCTGACAGGATCTCCCGCCGCGCTCTCGTCGCCGCCGCCGGCGCCGCCGGCGCGGGCGTGGCGATCGCCGCGACGATCGGCGCGCTGAACCGCAGGCCGGAGGCGAAGGCCGAGGGCCGCATCGTCGCGGTCCGCCGTGACGGCGTCCTCCCGGCCGAGGATCCGCTCGACGACGCCTGGCTCGCCGCCGACCCGATCCTCGTTCAGCTCTCCCCGCAGCA
>JBBILK010000329.1:0-4068 GCA_037444965.1 Actinomycetota bacterium
GTCTTGCATACAGTATGCTCCGCGCGTGCCCGGGATTCTCGAGAACAGCACCACCCCGCTGACGAAGAGCGCGAGCACGGTCGCGACCGAGCTGATCCGCGCCGCGATCCTCGAGGGGCGGCTCGAGCCGGGCCGGCGCCTGAAGGAGGAGGAGCTGGCGCGTGAGCTCGGGATCTCCCGCACGCCCGTCCGGGAGGCCCTGCTCGTGCTCCAGACCGAGGGGCTGCTCGAGTCGGCCCCGAACCGCGGCGCCACCGTCCGCGCGTACCGGCCGCAGGAGATCGAGGAGATGTACGACCTGCGCGGCCTGCTCGAAGGGCACGCCGCACACCGGGCGGCGGGCCGGATCTCGGACGAGGACCTGGCCCGTTTGCACGACTCGAACGCTCGCTTCGCACGGCTTCGTGCCGCCGACGACGTCCTCGAGCTGATCGAGGAGAACCACTTCTTCCACAGCACGATCCTCGAGGCGGCCAGCAGCGACCGGCTGACGCAGATGGTGCGCTCGGTGATCGAGCTGCCGCTCGTCTACCGGTCGTTCTACTGGTACTCGCCCGAGCAGAAGCTGATCTCCGACCACTACCACCAGCAACTGACCCACGCGCTCGAGGCCCGTGATCCCGAGCGCGCCGAGCTGATCATGAAGGAGCACGTCTACGAGGCTCGCGACTTCCTGATCGAGCGGCTGAGGGAGGGCGCGTGACCGAGACCGTCGGCGCTGCCGAGCTGCCCGAGCGGGGCACGAGCGGACCGGGCCCGCTCGCCGGCATCCGCGTGATCGAGCTCGGGCAGCTGCTCGCGGGCCCGTTCACGGGCCGGCTGCTCGGCGACTGGGGCGCGGAGGTGATCAAGGTCGAAGCGCCAGGCCAGCCCGACCAGATCCGCGAGTGGGGGAAGGCGCGGTACCAGGGCCGGTCGCTGTGGTGGCCCGTCCAGTCCCGCAACAAGAAGTGCATCACGCTCAACCTCCGGGCCGAGAAGGGGCAGCAGCTCCTGCTCGAGCTCGTCAAGCGCTCGGACGTCGTGACCGAGAACTTCCGGCCCGGCACGCTCGAGAAGTGGAACCTCGGCTGGGAGCAGCTGAGCGAGGCGAACCCGAGGATCATCCTCTGCCGCGTCTCCGGCTACGGCCAGACCGGGCCGTATGCGAAGCGGGCCCGACGTGGTCTATCTCTCGACGTGCCAGCAGGGCCAGACCGGGCCCTACGCGAGACGAGCCGGCTTCGCCTCCGTGGCGGAGGCGATGGGCGGGATCCGCTACATCAACGGCTTTCCGGGCGAGCCGCCGCCGCGCATGCACATCTCGCTCGGCGACTCGCTCGCCGGCATGTTCGCGGCGCACGGGATCCTCGCCGCGCTCTACTGGCGCGACGCGCTCGGCGGCGGCAAGGGACAGGTCGTCGACGTGTCGCTGCTCGAGTCGTCGTTCGCGCTGCTCGAGAGCATGGTTCCCGAGTACGACCGGCTCGGCATCGTGCGCGAGCCCGGCGGGATCCACCTGAAGGGGATCGCCCCGTCGAGCATCTTCAAGTCGAAGGACGGCAAGTGGATCGTCATCGCCGCGAACGCCGACAACGTCTTCCGGCGGCTGTGCGGCGCGATCGGTCGCCCGGAGCTGGCCGACGACCCGAAGTTCTCGACGCACTTGGCGCGCGGCGACCACCAGGACGAGATCGAAGGTCTGATCGCCGACTGGGCGTCTGCCCATTCGGCGAAGGAGATCGACGAGGTCCTCAACGAGGCCGGCGTCATCTGCGGCCCGATCTACACGATCGCGGACATCTTCGAGGACGAGCACTACTGGGCCCGCGAGATGCTCCTCGAGCACGAGGATCCGGAGTTCGGGAGGTACATCGGCCCGGGAATCGTCCCGAAGTTCTCGGAGACGCCCGGTGCGGTGCGCTGGTCGGCCACGTGGGACGAAGGGAGCCACAACAAGGACGTCTACGGCGGGCTGCTCGGTCTCTCCGACGACGAGCTCGCCGCCCTCGAAGAGGAAGGCGTCCTGTGAGCGGACGGCCGGTCACGATCTGCGACGTCGGGCCCCGGGACGGCCTCCAGAACGACGCGAAGGTGCTCGAGCCCGAGCTGCGGGCAGAGCTCGTGAACCGGCTCGCCGCGGCCGGGCTGCCGCGGATCGAGGCCGTCAGCTTCGTCAACCCGGCCCGCGTGCCCCAGATGGCCGGGGCGGAGGAGGTGGTCGCCGCGATCGAGCGCCGCGAGGGCACGGTCTACGCGGGGCTCGTGCTCAACGAGAAGGGGTACGACCGCTTCCGCGAGACCGACCTCGACGAGGTGCACTTCGCCTTCGCCTCGACCGAGACGTTCAACCGCAAGAACCAGAACGCCTCCGTCGAGGAGTCGCTCGCCGCCGGCAAGCGGATCGTCGCCCGCGCCAACGCAGACGGTCGCCGTGCGACGGTCGCGATCGGCGTCGCGTTCGGCTGCCCGTTCGAGGGGAAGGTCGACCCCGGACGTGTGCTCGAGATCGCCGCCGAGCTCGCCGAGGCGGGCGCCGACGAGCTCGTCTTCGCCGACACGGTCGGCGTCGCGGTCCCGCGGATGGTGACCGAGCTCGTCCGTCGAGCAGTGGCTATGCACATGCGCCCCGTAGGGGTGCATTTGCACAACACGCGCAACACGGGGATCGCCAACGCGCTCGCGGCGATCGAGGCTGGGGCCTCGGTGCTCGACGCCTCGGTTGGCGGGATCGGCGGCTGCCCGTTCGCGCCGCGAGCGACGGGAAACATCTGCACGGAAGATCTCGTCTACCTCCTCCACGGCGAGGGGGTCGAGACGGGGATCGACCTCGACGCGCTGATCGAGGTCGCGGCCTGGCTCGAGGGGGTCCTCGGGCGCGAGCTCGAAGGGATGGTCTACCGCGCCGGCAGCTTCGCGCCGGTGGCTGGCTGAAAGCGAGGGAAGGAATGGGGTACCGGCTTGGGGTGGACGTCGGCGGGACGTTCACCGACCTGCTCCTCGTCCACGACGAGTCGGGCGAGCTCTACCGGGTGAAGACGCCGTCGACGCCCGCCGATCCGTCCGAGGGCGTGCTCACGGGCGTCAGGCGGATCTGCGAGGAGAGCGGCGTCTCGCCGGCCGACCTCGCCTACGTGATGCACGGGACGACGGTCGCGACGAACGCCATGCTCGAGGCCAAGGGCGCCCGGGTCGGCTTGGTCACGACGAAGGGATTCCAGCAGATCCTCCACCTGGCCCGGTCGCAGACGCCGGGGCCGCTCGCCGGCTGGATCATCATGATCAAGCCCGACCCGCCTGCCGCTCTCGAGGACACACGCGAGGCGAACGAGCGGATGAGCGCGCAGGGAGAGGTCGTCGAGCCGGTCGACCGCGAGCAGGTGAAGGAGATCGTGCGCGACCTCGTCGAGTCCGGGGTCGAGACGCTCACCGTGTCCCTGATCAACTCGTACGCGAACCCGGCGCACGAGCGGGAGATCCGCGGGCTGATCCACGAGCTCTATCCCGGGTTCCCGGTCACGATCTCCTCCGACGTGCTCCCCGAGTTCCGCGAGTACGAGCGGACGCTGACCGCGTGCCTCAACTCGTACGTCCGGCCACGGGTCGAGCTCTACGTGCGCAACCTCGAGAAGTCGCTGACCGAGATCGGCGTCACGGGCCAGCTCAACATCCTGCGCTCGGACGCTGGCCTGATGAGCGCCGAGGTCGCGGCCGAGAACCCGATCTACGGCATCCTCTCCGGCCCGTCCGGCGGGGTCGCCGGTGCCCTCTCGATCGCGAAGAAGGCCGGCTTCCCGGACATCCTCACGTTCGACATGGGCGGCACCTCGACGGACGTCGCCCTCTGCCAGCACGGCGAGCCGACGATCGAGCGCCAGACGGAGATCCCGTACGGCTGGGGGCTTCCGGGCGAGGTGATCCCGGTCAAGGTGCCGAGCGTGAACGTCCGCTCGGTCGGCGCGGGCGGCGGCTCGATCGCGCACGTTCCGGAGGTGACCGGCGCGCTGCGCGTCGGCCCCCAGTCGGCGGGCGCCGACCCGGGCCCGGCCTGCTACGGGAAGGGCGGCGCCGAGCCGACGGTCACGGACG
>JBBILK010000330.1:0-4039 GCA_037444965.1 Actinomycetota bacterium
CGTACGTCCGCAGGCCGAGCGCCTGCGGATCGGGGATCTCGTCCCGAGTGACGATCCAGGGGCCGACCGGAGCCGAGGTGTCGAAGTTCTTCCCCGGCCCGAGCGCGTACTCGAAGCCGCCCTCGGGGTGGGGAACCGCCTGCCGGTCGCGCGCGGTGATGTCGTTCGCGACCGTGTAGCCGAACACGTGCTCCAGCGCGCGCTCGGCGGGGATGTGGCGGCCCGGCTTCCCGATCACGACCGCCAGCTCCACCTCGTAGTCGAGCTTCCTCGTCACGATCGGATCCAGCACCACCGGCTCGTTCGGGCCGATCACCGCGAGCGCCGCCTTCAGGAAGAACTCCGGTTCCTTCTGGTCGACCGCGGGCTTCTCGTCGCGATGGTCCCAGTAGTTCTGGCCCGAGTTGAGGATGATCGGGGGCACGAGCGGCGCGAGCAGCCGCACCGAACCGAGCGGATGGACGGCGCCCGGCGCGGGCGAGGCGAGCGCCGCCTCGGCCTGCGCACGCGAGGTCTCGCCGCCGGCGATGAAGGCGACCATGTCGCCGTCGAAGCCGATGTCGACGATGCGGTCGCCCTCGACGACGCCGACCGCGTGCCGCCCGTCGACGCCGAACGTGGCGAGCTTCACGCCGTGACTCCTTCGAGCGCGCCGAGCGCGGCGAGCGCCTCGCGAAGCGCCGGCCGCTCGCTCTCGGGGAAGTCGGGGAGCGGCCGGCGGACCGGCCCGCACGACATCCCCATCAGCTCGAGCGCCTCCTTCGTCGGCGACACGTAGCCGGGGTCGTACTCGAGGAAGCGGTTGAGCGGCTGGAGCAGCCGGTGCTGCTCGAGGGCGCCTGCGTGGTCGCCCGCCCGGACGAGGTCGTAGAGCCGCACCATCTGCGCGGGGACGATCGCGGCCGCGGTCGAGTAGATGCCGCGCGCGCCGACGCAGAGGGCGGCGTAGAACTGGCTGTCGATTCCCGTACACAGTGAGCGGCCCGTGTGCTCGGACAGGCGCAGCGCCTCCACGAGCGCTCCGAGGTCGTCGTTCGACTGCTTGAGGCCGATCACGTTCGGGAGCTCCATCAGCGAGGCGATCAGCTGCGGGCTCAGGTTGTTGCCCGTGTAGAGCGGGTTGTTGTAGACGACGACCGGCAGGATCCCCGCCGCCGCGACGTCGGCGAAGTGCCGGTGCAGCATCTCCTCGGGGATGCCGAAGTAGTAGGGCGGGGTCAGGATCGCCGCGTCGGCGCCGGCCGCGGCCGCGTCCTCGATGAGCGCGATCACCTCCCAGGTCGCGCAGGCGGCGGTGCCCGCGTAGACCGGCACCGTGCCGGCCGCCTCGGAGACGACCACCTCCGTGACGAGCGCTCGCTCCTTGCGTGACAGGTGCGGGAACTCGCCGGTCCCGCCGGTGGTCATGATCCCGTGCACGCCGCCGTCGACGACGTGGCGGACGATGCGGCGCAGCGCGCCTTCGTCCACGTCCCGCCCGTCCGCCGTGAAGGGTGTCGGGATGGCCGGGATGACGCCGTGCAGGCGTTCCGGAGTCGGCATACGAGTCCCCTTTCCCTGCTCTCCGCGAAGAGGGGGCGATTCTACAAGGTCAACTTCGGTCGGACTCGCCGGCCCAGAGCGCTGCGCCGACCGCGCCCGCGAACGGCCCGAGCGCCGCTCTCACAACCGATACCCGCTCGACCGGCATCACCCGCACGCGGCGCACGAGCTCGGCGCGCGCAGGGGCGAGCAGCAGCTCGCCTGCCTCGGCGACCCCGCCGCCGACGACGACCCGCTCGGGCCCGACGGCGAGGACGACGTTCGCGATCCCGATCCCCAGGTTGGTGCCGGCCCGCTCGAGCGCCGCGAGGGCGCCGGCGTCGCCGGCCCGCGCAGCCGCGACGACGTCGTCGGCGTGCGCAGCTCCGGCGAAACGGGCGATCGCCGGGCCGGAGGCGTACTGCTCGAGGCAGCCGCGGCTGCCGCACGGACACGGCGGCCCGTCCGGCTCGATCGCCATGTGGCCGACCTCGCCGGCGGTGCCGCCGAGGTTGAGGAGCAGCTTGCCGCCGACGACGATGCCGCCGCCGACACCGGTGCCGAGGGCGAAGCAGACCAGGTTCGCGCAGCCGCGGCCCGCGCCGAGCCGGTGCTCGGCGAGCGTGTACGCCCGCACGTCGTTGATCAGCGCGACGCGAACGCCGAGCCGCTCCGCGAGCGGGGCCGCGATCGGGCGGTTCTCCCAGCCGGGCAGGTTCGCCATGAAGATGGCCTTGCCGGCCTCCATGTCGAGCGGGCCGGGCGCGCCGACCCCGGCGGCATCCACCGGGCCGGCCGTCTGGATCGCCCGGAGGCCGAGTGCCGCCATCCGCTCGAGCACGGCGTCGGGACCGAGCTCGGCGTGCGTCTCGTCCTGCTCCTCGAGCAGCACGCGAGGCGGGTCGGCGAGCTCCACGACCGCGACCTTGATGTTCGTCCCGCCGAGGTCGATCCCGAGGGTGCGCATCTGCTCAAGCGTACGCGGCGCGAGCCGTTCTAGGATTCGGGCATGGCAGTCGAGCAGACCGTGAGCGTGGTGGAGCGGCTTCGCCGCTCCGACGTGGCGGCGGCCGTTCGCCGCGAGCGTGCGGTCGCGATCATGCGGCGGCTTTCCCCGGCCGCGGTCGACCCGACCGTCGAGGCGCTCCTGCGAGGCGGCTTCGGGATCGTCGAGTTCACGCTCGACTCGGAGGACGCGCTCGGCTCGATCGCCCGCTGGCGCGAGTCCGGCCGGGCGCTCGTCGGCGCCGGTACCGTCCGCCTCCCCGAGCAGGTCGACCCGGCGGTCGAGGCGGGCGCCCAGTTCCTCGTCGCCCCGACCTACGACGAGGCCGTCGTCGAGCGGGCGCTCGAGCTCGGCGTGCCGTGCATCCCCGGCTGCCTGTCTCCCAGCGAGATCGACCGCGCCTGGCACCAGGGGGCGAGCTTCGTGAAGCTCTTCCCCGGCGCCGTCGTCGGCCCGCAGTACCTGCGCGCGGTGCTCGCGCCGCTTCGGGACGTCGAGATCGTCGTCACCGGTGGCGTCGACGAGCCGAGCGCGCGCTCGTTCCTCGAGGCCGGCGCGGTCGCGGTCGGCGTCTCGACGGCGCAGCTCGGTCAGCCCGAGACGCCGGAGGGGGACTTCGCCGCGCTCGAGGCCCGCGCCCGCTCGCTCCTCGCCGCCCTCTGAGCCGCACGTGGCGCCGCTGAGCCCCAAGAGGACCCGAGTCGGCTGGATCGGCACGGGCGTGATGGGCGCGTCGATGTGCGGCCACCTGCTCGACGCCGGCTACGCAGTGAGGGTGAACACGCGCACGCGCGAGCGCGCCGAGCCGCTGCTCGCGAAGGGCGCGACCTGGGCGGACACCCCGGCCGACGCGGCGGCGGACGCCGACGCCGTCTGCGTCATGGTCGGCTTCCCATCCGACGTGCGGCAGGTGATCCTCGACGAGGGCGGCGTCCTCTCCGGTCTGCCGGCGGGCGGCCTCGTCGTCGACTTCACGACGAGCGAGCCGTCCCTCGCCGTCGAGATCGCCGCGGCGGCGGCCGCGAAGGGCGCGGCCGCGCTCGACGCGCCCGTCTCCGGGGGCGACGTCGGCGCCCGCAACGCGACGCTCTCGATCATGGTCGGCGGCGACGAGGCGGCCTTCGAGCGGGCGCGGCCGCTGTTTCAGGTCGTCGGGAAGACGATCGTCCGCCAGGGCGGCCCCGGCTCCGGCCAGCACACGAAGATGGTGAACCAGATCCTGATCGCGACCGGGATGATCGGAGTCTGCGAGGCGCTCCTGTACGGCTACCGGGCGGGTCTCGACCTGGAGACGGTGCTCGAGTCGGTCGCCGGCGGGGCGGCCGGCTCGTGGTCGCTCTCGAACTACGGCCCGCGGATGCTCGCAGGCAACTTCGACCCCGGTTTCTTCGTCGAGCACTTCATCAAGGACATGGGGATCGCCCTCGCCGAGGCCCGCCGGATGCGGCTCTCGCTGCCGGGCCTCGCGCTCGCGCACCAGCTCTACGTCGCCCTCGAGGCCCAGGGCCACGG
>JBBILK010000331.1:0-4024 GCA_037444965.1 Actinomycetota bacterium
GTCGTGACCCCGCCGAACACGATCCGCCGCCCGAACTCCGAGCCCTCCATCGCGTGCTCGTTGAAGTGCCCCTGCGCGGTGTTCAGGACCATGTTCGTGATCAGGACGTTCTCGAGCTCGGTCACCGTCTTCCCGCGCGCGTGCTCGAACACGCTGCCGACCGCGAAGTCCTCGAAGTAGTTGTCGCTGCCCGTGAGGCGAGCGGGCGGGCGGGCGGCGGTCACGTCCCCTCCTTCAGCAGCCGGTCCGAGATCAGGCGCTTCTGGATCTCGGACGTGCCCTCGAAGATCTTCGTGAGGCGGGCGTCACGCCAGTACCGCTCGACCGGGAACTCCTTCGTGTAGCCCGCCCCGCCGTGGATCTGGATGCCCTCGCTCGTCACGCGCTCTGCCATCTCCGAGCACACCAGCTTCGCCATCGCCGCCTCGAGGTCGCAGCGCCCGCCCTCGTCGAGGCGGCGCGCGGCGAAGAGGGTGAGCTGGCGGGCAGCCTCGATCTCGCTCGCCATCTCGGCGAGCTTGAACCGGATCGCCTGGAACTCCGCGATCGGCTTCCCGAACTGCACCCGCTCCCGCGCGTACGCGATCGAGTCCTCGAGCGCGCCGCGCGCGACGCCGATCGCCCGCGCCGCGGTGTGGACGCGCCCGAGATCGAGGTTCGTCATCGCCGTGTAGAAGGCGCGCCCCTCCTCGCCGAGCAGGCTGCCCGCGGGGAGGCGGAAGTCGTCGAACGCGAGCTCCCACGTCTTCCAGCCGAAGTAGCCGATCTTCCGCATCGGCGTCGCGTGGATCCCGGGCGGGAACGTCCCCCGCTCCTTCTCGATCAGGAACGCGCTGATGCCGAGGTGCCGCCGCTCCGGCTCGGGCGGCGCCGTGCGCGCGAGCAGGACGATGTAGTCGGCGCCGTCGGCGAACGTGCACCACATCTTCGCGCCGTTGACGACCCATCCGTCGCCGTCGCGCTCGGCCCGGCACGAGATCGCGGCGGCGTCCGAGCCGACCCCCGGCTCGGAGACCGCGAAGGCGCCGAGGAGCTCCCCGCGCGCCATCCGGGGCAGGTAGCGGGAGAGGAGCTCCTCGCCGAACCCCGGCGTGAAGCCGTTCGCGCAGCGGATGATGCTCCCGACGCTCATCCAGGCCCGCGAGAGCTCCTCCGTGACGAGGACGTACTCGACCGCGCCGAGGCCGAGCCCCCCGTACTCCTCCGGAATCAGGATCCCGAAGTACCCCAGCTCCGCGAGCTTGTCCCTGAGCGGCATCGGGATCTCGCCCTCGACCGGGTCGAGCTCGTTCGCGACCGGCAGCACCTCCCTGAGCGCGAACTCGCGGGCGGTCGCGCGGATCTCGAGCTGCTCGGGCGTCAGCAGGACGCTGCTCATCGCGTGCCGCCTCCCCCGTCCCGCTTGCGGACGAGGTTCGTCCGCTCGTACTCGACCACCTTGACCCCCTCCTGGTTGAAGCCCTCCGTCCGCCAGGTGACGATGCCGAAGCCGGGCCTGCTCTCCGACTCGCGCGTCCGCACGACCGTGCTGCGCGCGGTCAGCGTCTCCCCGGGGTACACGGCCTGGAGGAACTCGAGCGACTCGACGCCGAGGAACGCCCCACCCGCCTCGCTCAGGTCCTCGACCGAGAGCCCGAAGGCCGTCAGGAAGACGAGCAGCGGGCTCGCGACGAGGTCCCGGTGGCCGTGCGCGACGGCGAACTCGCGGTTGAAGTACAGCGGGTTGAAGCTGAGCGTGAGGCTGGCGAAGAGCGTGCACTCCGCCTCCGTCAGCGTCCTGCCCCAGTGGTGCTCGAACGTGCGCCCGACCTCGAACTCCTCGAAGTACCGCCCCTTCGGCCAGAGCTTCGCGCGACCGAGGACGGGATGGTCGAGCTCGAGCCGGGCCACTACCCCGCCTCCGACGAGGCAGCGCGGATCTGGTCGAGCACCGGCAGCAGGTACTCCTTGAACCGCTCCGGGTGCTCGCACATCGGGAAGTGGCCGAGCCCTTCGAGCTCGCGGTAGTAGGAGCCTGCGATCTCGCCCGCGAGCGCCCTGCAGACCTCCGGCCGGCCCGACCAGTCGTACTCGCCGCCGAGGACGTAGACCGCCGTCCTCGACGTGTCGATCGTGCGAGCCGTCTCGGTGACGTCGTGCTCGATGCCGTAGTAGTAGAGGTCGCCCTTGAAGACGGCGGGCGCGCCCTGGCTGTAGACGAACGTGGTCTCGCGCCGGTACCGCTCCGGGCTCGCCGGCCCCATCATCGTGTACATGAGCGCAGGCTTGAAGTCGTTCGAGAGCCGCGGATGGAAGAACCACTCCTGGAGCCGCGGCGGCGCGGTCCCCCGCGTCTGGAGGCCCGCCTCGAGCCCGATCACCGCCCTGAAGGCGCCCGGGTGGTCGATCGCGAGGTCGATCGCGAGATGCCCGCCCATCGAGCAGCCCATGAACACCGGCCGCTCCAGCTCGAGCGCGGCGCAGAGCTCGAGCACGAACGTCTCGAAGAAGTCCTTCGTCAGCCGGTACTCGCGCTCCCACCAGCGCTCGGACTCCGGCGGCAGGGACTTCCCGTGCAGGGGCAGGTCGTGCGCGATCACGCGGAAGTGCTGCGTCACGTCCTCGTCCTCGAGCAGATGGCGCCACTGGCGGTTGTCGGCCGACGCGGTGTGCTGCAGCACGAGCGGGATGCCGCTGCCCGCCTCCTCGTAGTAGACGCGGTACTCGACCCCGTCGACCGGGAGGTAGAGGTAGCTCCCGACGATGTTCGATCTTCTCGCCATCTTCGCTCCCCCTAGGCGCTCGCGCGCTGGTCGCGCATGACGTCGATCATCCGGCGCACCGCCGGGTAGTACGCGAACAGCCCCTCGAGGTACCCGCCCATCGTGAACCCGTGATGGAGGATCGCCGGGAAGAGGTCCTGGTAGAACGGCGGCGGCTCCTTGCGCAGGAGCTTCTCCCAGCCGTCCTCGGGGCCCGTGACCTCGATCTCCCACGGGTCGAAGATGGTCAGCTCCGAGGCGATCTCCTCGACCTCGCCGTCGCGGATCGCGAGCAGGTACGGCTGCTCGCCGACGCGCACGAGCAGGCGCGTCGTCCAGAACCGCGACATCAGCCTGAACTCCGGGTCCTCGTTGAGCGCGGCCCGGAGCCGCGCAACGTCGAACGTGATCACGATTCGACACCTCCCGTGGTCTGAGTGAGGTCGCCCGGCGGCGGATGGTGGCGCACGAGGATCCGCAGCAGCTCGACGAGCGTGCGGCGCTGCTCGGCCGTGAGCGCCGCAGCCCAGGAGCGCTCGCGCTCGTGGTGGCGGATCCACAGCGCGGGGATCGTCTCCTCACCCTTCCCGGTGAGCGCGACCTCGACCACCCGCCGGTCGGCGGCGACTCGCCTGCGGACGATCAGCTCGGCCCGCTCGAGCGTGTTGAGGACGCTCGAGATGCTCGCCGGCGAGACGTTCGAGAGCCGCGCGAGCTGGTTCGGGGAGATCGGCCCTGCGACCCAGACGGCGAACAGCACCCGGAACGCAGCCCGGCTCAGGCCCGACGATCGGTGGACGTGCGTCTCGAGGTCGTAGCCGATCCGGTTGGCGACGCGGATCACGTTGAAGACGAGCGCCATCGCCTCGAGGTCCGGCTCCGCGACGTGCCCGGCGACCGCCTCGCGCGCGAGCTGCTCGAAGCGCGCTCCGTCGAGTGCCTGAGCATGGCTTGCCACGGCGACCGAGCGCCCACGCTAGATGATTAGACCTCTAATCGTCAAGGTCCGCGCAAGCTCGCGAACGACGCCGCCCTAGCGAGCCAGGAGCGCGTGCCGGCTGCCGGCGTACTGCTCGAGCCCGAGGGCGGCCACGAGATCCGCGTACACGTCACGGCCGGGCAGCGAGTAGACGTCGTCGAACTCCGCCGCGCCGTTCAGCTCGAGCACGACCCAGTCCTCGATCCACCCCGGGAACAGGTCGACGCCGACGAGCTCCCCGCCCGTCGCGGCCGCCGCGGCCAGCGCGAGCTCGCAGGCAGCGGGCGGCGGCTCGGTCGACCGC
>JBBILK010000332.1:0-4009 GCA_037444965.1 Actinomycetota bacterium
CGTCGTCGCCGTTCCGGACGAGCGGTGGGGGGAGCGTCCGAAGGCGTTCGTGACGTTGAAGCCGGGTGCGAGCGCGACCGAGCAGGAGCTGATCGAGTTCTGCCGGGGGCGGATCGCGCACTTCAAGTGTCCCGACCGGGTCGAGTTCGGCGAGCTGCCGAAGACGTCGACCGGGAAGATCCAGAAGTTCGTGCTGCGCGAGCGCGAGTGGGCAGGGCACGAGAAGCGGATCGGGTAGCAGCGCCGCTCGGAACGCCTCGCTCCACGTAGTCTTCGGGTCGGCAACCCGGAGCACGGAGGGTGTGATGGCGACCGTTACGGCAACCCAGGAACCGCTGTACCTCGCAGGCGAGTGGATCGAGACGGGCGACTGGCTCGAGGTGCGCTCCCCCTACTCGGGCGAGGTGGTCGCCCGGGTCGCGAAGGCGGGCACGGAGGAGGCGCGCCGCGCCGTCGACGCAGCCGCCGAGGCGATGCGCGAGCCGCTGCCCGCATGGCAGCGCGCTGACATCCTCGACCGCGCGGCCGAGCTGATCAGGGAGCGGAACGAGGAGCTGGCCCGGGCGATCTCCGCGGAGGCCGGCAAGCCGATGAAGTTCGCCCGCATCGAGGCGGCGCGGGCGGTCAACACCCACAGCCTCTCGGCGGGCGAGGCGAGAAGGCTCTCCGGCGAGGCGGTGCCGATCACGGGCACGCAGGGGGGCCACGGCCACATCGCGTGGACGGTGCGCGTCCCGATCGGCGTGATCGGCGCGATCACGCCGTTCAACTTCCCGTTCAACCTGGTCGCCCACAAGCTCGCGCCTGCGCTCGCCGCGGGCTGCGCCGTCGTTCTCAAGCCGGCCAGCCAGACGCCGGTGAGCGCCCTCCGGCTGGCCGCGATCCTCGAGGAGGCCGGCCTGCCCGCGGGCTGGCTCAGCGTGCTCCCCGGGCCCGCGTCCGAGGTCGCCGAGGTGCTCGTCGAGGACGAGCGCGTCCGCATGATCACGTTCACCGGCTCCTCCGAGGTCGGCTGGGGCATCCGCTCCCGCGCCGCGAAGAAGAAGGTCGCCCTCGAGCTCGGCAACGCCTCGCCGGTGCTCGTCGAGGCGGACGCCGACCTCGAGCTGGCCGCGCAGAAGGTCGCCACGCACGCGTTCGCGTACGCGGGCCAGACCTGCGTCTCGGTGCAGCGGGTCTACGTGCGGCGCGAGGTCGTCGACGACTTCGTGGCCCGGCTGCTTCCGAAGGTCGAGGCCTTCCGCACGGGCGATCCCGCCGAGGACGCCACGGACGTCGGCCCCGTGATCGACCGGGGAAACCACGAGCGGATCCTCGAGTGGATCGAGGAGGCGAAAGCGGGAGGGGCACGCGTGCTCACCGGCGGCATCGTCGAGAACGGCGTGCTGCGCCCGACCGTCCTCACCGACGTCGGCCCCGAGATGAAGGTCTGCCGCCAGGAGATCTTCGGGCCCGTCTGCTCGATCATTCCCTACGACTCGCTCGAGGAGGGCTTCGAGCAGGCGAACGCGACCGAGTACGGGCTCCAGGCCGCGATCTTCACGAGCGCCATCGGCCCGGCCGTGAGAGCGACGCAGGCGCTCGAGTTCGGCAGCGTGATGATCAACGAGGCGCCCGAATGGCGGGTCGACCAGATGCCCTACGGCGGCACGAAGGCCTCCGGCAACACGAAGGAGGGTCCCGCCTACACGATCAGGGAGATGACCGAGGAGCGGCTGATCGTGCTCGGGAACGTGTAGAGCGCCGAGCTACTCAGGCCGGCTCGGCTGCGGGCGCGTCGTCGGGAGCCGGGCCGGCGATCGAGATCGCGCCGCTCGGGCAGGTCTTGCAGATCCTCTCCGCGCGCTCCTGCGGGAGCGCGATGCCGGGACGCGGGCGGGAGATGCCGTCGTCGCCGAGCTCGACCGCGTTCGGCTCGAGCTCCTCGCACTTGCCGACGCCGATGCAGACGTCGGGATCGATCGCGACGAAGACCTTCACGGGACGAGCACTACCCTACCGCTCGCCTCGCCGGCCCTGACGCGGTCGTGTGCCGCCTGCGCCTGTTCGAGGGGCATCGTCTCGACCGTGTGCTCGAGCCGCTCCCGCTGTGCGAGGGCGACGAGCTCCGCGAGGTCGCCGAGCGAGCCCCAGATGCTCGACATCAGGTGCGCCTCGTGCGGTACGGCGCCGAGGCCGAACGGGATGCGGCCGCCGAACAGCCCGATCACGACGAGCAGGCCCTTGCGGTCGACGATTCCGGCTCCCGCCGCCAGGGTCTCGTCGGAGCCGACGAAGTCGAGCACGACCTCGACGGGCCCCTCGAGCTCGCCGGGCGAGACCGCGAGCTCCGCGCCGAGCTCGACTGCGCGCCCGCGCTTCTGCGCCGAGACGTCGGCAACCCAGACGGTCGCGTCGGAGAGGAGGCGCAGGTACTGGATCGCGAACTGGCCGAGACCGCCCGCTCCGACCACGAGCGCCTTGCGTCCCTCGCCCAGCCACGGCAGCGCGTGCTTGACGGCCCGGTACGCCGTGAGGCCACCGCAGCCGAGCGTGGCCGCCCGCACCGGGTCGAGATCGCCGATCGGATAGAGGTAGCGGCGGCGCGGGACGAGCATCCACTCGGCGTAGCCGCCGTCCTGGAAGATCCCCGCCTCGCGCCCGTCCGGGCAGATCATCTCCTCGCCCGCCCGGCACGTGCGGCACTCGCCGCAGCCCCAGGGGGTGTAGACGAGGACGTTGCCGAGCCCCTCGACCTCGCCCGTGACCTCGTGGCCGAGCACGAGCGGGAGCGGGACCGACGGCCAGCGGCCCTCGACGACGTGGAGATCCGAGTGGCAGACGCCGCAGGCGAGGACGCGCACGAGCGTCTCCTCTCCCTCGGGGACGGGCACGGGGCGCTCCTCGAGCCGGAGCGTGCCGCCGAGCTCGTCGAGGACGACCGCGCGCACCCGCGTACCGTACTGGAACGAGCACCGGGAGCCGCACACCTCAGAACCAGCGGCGTGCCACCTCAGCCGGGTCGAGCGGAGGCTGGCCGGCCGCCTCGCGAGCCTGGCTCACGACCGGCCAGAACGCGCGCTCGAGCCGCTCGCCGGAGACGTCGAGCGCTCTCGCGACGACGAGCTCCGCGGCGGGCCGGCTCGCCCCGGCGAGGTCGGTGCGCGAGCCGAGCGCCTCTCGCACCGAGGCTAGCGGAAGCGCCGCCTCGTCGAGGCCCGCGACGTAGAGGGTGCCGAGGTGCGTCCGGCCGCCGAGCATCGTCTCCGCCTGCACAGACTGCGAGGCGTGCACGGCCAGCCGGTCGTGGAGGAGCAGGCCGGCCGGGCCGGCGATCCGCCAGGAGGCGCGCAGCTCCTCGAACTGGAAGCGCTCGCCCGTTGCGACGCGGCCGGCCGCGAGCGTCTCCCAGGCAACCAGCGTCGATCTCTGCCCGAGCTCGGCCGTCACCTCCAGCCGGCTGCGCGAGCCGGGGTAGGGGATCGTGAGCCAGGGGAGGAAGGTGAGGTGCGCGCCGGCGGCGAGCTCGAGCCGCCAGCGCTGGGTAGCCGCCTGCGCCGTCTTCAGCAGCGTCCCCGGTCCCTGCGCCGTCACGACGGCCCCGGCCCCCGCCTCGACCGCGACGGTGACGTCCAGCTCGTCTCCGTCCCCGAGCGCGAGCAGGGGAGTCGCGAGGAAGGCGACGGGAGTGGCGCGCCGGTGGACGACCCAGTGGAAGCCCTCCGAGCCGGCCGCCGCGACCTCGCCGCCCGCGCGCACGCGAAGCGACGGCGCAAAGCGGGCGGGAGCGAGCGAGCTCACGAGGCGAACAGCCTCGGCTCGAGCAGCTCGTGCCGCATCGCCGCGACGTCGAGCAGGGGCGAGAAGAAGCCCGGCGTCTCGTCCGGCTCCGGCGTGCTCGCCGCGAGCGCGCGCCGGAGAGCCGCCTGCCCCTCGAGCGGCGAGACGCGCGCGAGCCGGACGGCCGCCGCGACCATGCCGGCGAGGACGCCGTCGTGGAAGCGGCGAGCCGGCCGGCCGATTGGGTGAT
>JBBILK010000333.1:0-3994 GCA_037444965.1 Actinomycetota bacterium
CCCCGGCGCTGCGCGGCTCGCGGACGCTCGTCGAGGCGCGCGAGACGGCCTCGCGGCTGCTGGAACCGCCGGTGCCGCCCCGCCTCGACGAGGCCGGGCGTCTGACGCTCGAGCGCTTTCGCGAGCTGCGGGAGCGGGCGAACGGGGACCTCGACCCGGACGCCGCTCGCGCGATCATCCGCGAGCTGAAGGCCGTCGGCGGCGACCTGAAAGCGCTCCGGCTCGCGCTCACCGGCGCCGAGCGCGGGCCCGAGCTGTGGGCCGTCGTCCTCGCGCTGCCACGGGACGAGGCGCTGCGGAGGGTCGATGCGGCTCTATAGCTCGCTCAGCCGCCGCAAGGAGGAGCTGCCGCCGCCGCCCGGCCCGGTCGGGATGTACTTCTGCGGGCCGACCGTCTACCAGCGGATCCACGTCGGGAACGCGCGGCCGTTCGTGGTCTCGATGTGGCTGAAGCGCTGGCTCGAGCTCCAGGGGTACGAGGCCACGCTCGTCGAGAACATCACGGACATCAACGACAAGATCTACGACGCTGCGCCCGGTGCGAGCGCCGAGCTGGCCGAGAGCGCGTCGCGCTGGTACGTGGAGGACACGGATCTGCTCGGTCTCGGCAGGCCGGACTTCGAGCCCAAGGCTTCGGAGACGATCGCGGAGATCGTCGCGCTGATCGAAGAGCTGGTCGAGCTCGGGCTCGCCTACGAGGTCGAGGGCGACGTCTACTTCCGAGTGGCGCGATTCCCCGAGTACGGGCGGCTCTCGGGCCAGCGGCCCGACCAGGTGGAGGAGCAGGAGCCGAACCCCCTCAAGGAGGACCCGCGCGACTTCGCGCTCTGGAAGCGGACGAAGCCCGGTGAGGACACCTCCTGGCCGTACTGGGGCGGCGGGCGGCCCGGCTGGCACATCGAGTGCTCGGCGATGGCCGAGAAGTACCTCGGCCCGAGCTTCCAGATCCACGGCGGCGGGCTCGACCTCGTCTTCCCCCACCACGAGAACGAGCTCGCCCAGTCGCGCGGGGCCGGGCGCGAGTTCGCACGGATCTGGATGCACAACGGGATGCTGCGCCTGACCGGGGAGAAGATGTCGAAATCCCTCGGCAACATCGAGACGCTGCGCGACGCCGTCGCGGAGTGGGGGCGGGAGACCCTGCTTCTCTTCTTCATGACCGCGCACTGGCGCAAGCCGATCGACTACTCGGACGAGACGCTTCAGGCAGCAAGAGCGCAGGCCGAGGCGCTGCGAAACGCGTTCCGGCTGTTCCCCGAGCCGAGGGCGGACGGAGACTGGACTGCGCTCGTGGCGGCGCTCGACGACGACTTCAACACGCCCGACGCGCTCGCTCTCATGCACGAGTGGCGGACTGCCGGCGCGACCCGAGAGCTCCGCCGTGCGCTCGACCTGTTCGGGCTTGCGTCTCTGGCCGAGCTCGAGGAGGCGCCACCGGAGGTCGTCGGGCTCGCCGAGCGGCGAAAGGCGGCGCGGGCCGCGCGTGACTTCGCGGCAGCCGACGAGCTGCGGGCCGAGCTCGCCGCGGCAGGCTGGGAGGTTCGCGACGTCGCCGAGGCGCCCGGCTACCAGCTCGTCCGGAAGGCATGACCCCGCCGCGCGAGCTCGTCTACGGGCGCCACCCCGTGCGGGAGGTGCTTCGGGCGGGCCGCCGGGAAGTGCTCGAGGTGCTGGCGAGCGAGCGGGCGCTCGCCGCAGAGCGGTGGCTCCGTGAGGCGGAAGGTCTTCGGCTGCGCGTCGTCCGGGAAGCCGCGCTGACAGCGGCGGCGGCTACGCGAGACCACCAGGGAGTCGTCGCCTTCTGCGAGCCGTACCCCTACGCGGACGCCTACGACCTCGCGGCGGGCGAGCGCCCCCTGCTCGCGTGCCTCGACTCCGTCACCGACCCGCACAACCTGGGCGCGGTCTGCCGGAGCGCGGAAGGTGCCGGCGCCACGGGCGTCGTGCTCCCGGAGCGGAACGCGGTTCGCGTGACCGCCGCCGTCTGCCGCGCTTCGGCGGGGGCGGTCGAGCACCTGCCGGTCGCGGTCGTCGTCAACCTCGCCCGCTACCTGGCCGACGTCAAGGGCCCCGCTCTCTGGGTCTGGGCCGCGGCCGAGGACGCCGAAACGCCCGTCTGGTCGGTCGACCTCACCGGCGGCACCGCGCTCGTCTTCGGCGCCGAGGGGAAGGGCCTGCGCCCGGGCGTGCGGCGTGTGTGCGACGGGGCGCTCGCGATTCCGCTCGCCGGCCGGGTCGGGTCGCTGAACGTGAGCGTCGCCGCCGGCATCGTCCTCTTCGAGGCGGCGAGGCAGCGCCGCGGTGGCTGAGCTCTACCTGTTCGACGGGTACAACCTGCTCCACGCCGGGGTGGCGCCGTCGCGTGACGAGCTGGTCGACCGCCTCGCCGGCTTCGTCGCGCTCAGGGGGGCTCGCGGCGTCGTCGTCTTCGACGGGGCCGGGGAGGAGCGGCGGGTCGGACCGCTCGAGGTGCGTTTCGCAGCGCATGCCGACGAGCTGATCGAGCGGCTGGCGGCCGAGCGGCGGCTCGAGGAGCGCGTCGCCGTCGTCTCCTCGGATACGGCCGTGCGCGAGACAGCCGGCGTAGCCGTGCGGCGGATCTCCGCGCGCAACTTCCTGCGCGAGCTCGCAGCCGAGGAGTCGCCGCGCAGGCCGTCCCAGGCGGGCGGCTTCAAGGTCGAGGACGCCCTCGACGCGGAGACGCGGGAGCGGCTCGAGCGCTGGCGGCGCGAGCGCTGAGGGCGACTGGTCGGCGATCATGCGCTTTCGCATGGGCATCGACGCTAAGCTGGAGCAGATCAAGGCGCTGATTCAGGAAGACGATGACGAGGAAGAAGGAACCGACTCCTGAGCAGCGGGCGGAGTGGGACGAGGTGAAGCGTCTGCTCCAGGAGCGCATCGACTGGCACAAGGCGCAGAAGCGGGCGCGGCTCGAGCGGGAGGAGCGCCGCCGCCGCCGGCTGCAGCGTCTCTCGTTCGGTCTTCTGGGCCGCAGCCAGGAGACGCCGAAGGCCACGTGACCGACCTCGACCTCTGCTACACGCCCGCGACCGAGCTCGCGAGGCTGATCCGGGCCGGCGAGCTCTCGCCCGTCGAGGTCGTCGCGAACGCGCTCGCGCGGATCGAGGAGGTCAACCCGAAGCTCAACTGCTTCTGCTTCGTCTTCCCGGACGAGGCGATGGAGCTCGCACGAGGGGCAGAGCGGGCGGTGCGCTCGGGCTCGGAGACGGGCCCGCTCCACGGCGTTCCGATCGCGATCAAGGACCTGACGCCGACGAAAGGCAAGCGCACGACGATGGGCTCGCACGCCTTCGAGAACTACGTGCCGGACTTCAGCGCTCTCATCGTCGACGAGCTGCTCGGCGCCGGGGCGATCATGGTCGGCAAGACGACGACCCCGGAATTCGCGTACTCGAGCTTCACGGAGAGCCCGCTCTGGGGAATCACCCGCAACCCGTGGAACCCCGAGCGAACTCCCGGCGGCTCGTCCGGCGGCTCCGGGGCCGCGGTCGCGTCGGGATGCGTCCCGCTCGCGGAGGGCACCGACATGGGCGGCTCCGTCCGGATTCCCGCCTCGTGGTCGGGGATCGTCGGGCTGAAGCCCAGCTTCGGGCGCATCCCGCTCGACTTCCTGCCGACTCAGTTCGACACGATCCAGCACTTCGGACCGCTCGCCCGCACCGTCGACGACGCCAGGCTCTTCCTCGCCGTCGCCCAGGGACCGGACGACCGGGACATCATGTCCCTCGCGCCGGCCCTCGACCTCTCCGGGCCCCTCGACTCCTCGGCGGAAGGCCTGCGGCTCGCGCTCGACGTCGACCTCGGCCACTACGCGATCGACTCCGAGGTCGAGGCCGCGACCCGCGAGGCGGCCGCGGCGCTCGCCGACGCGGGCGCACTCGTCGAGGAGGTCGACCTGCGCTGGACCAGGGAGCTCTCGGACGCCTGGGTCGAGCACTGGGGCGTGTACCTCGCGGCGATCTTCGGCGACAAG
>JBBILK010000334.1:0-3992 GCA_037444965.1 Actinomycetota bacterium
CGGCACGGCCGCAGCGCTGCTCGCCGCGACGCTCGCGGCTGCCACGCTCGCCGGCTGCGGAGGGAGCGACACGAGCTCGGAGCCAGCGCCGGCGGAGCCGACCGAGCCGGTCCCCGAGGACGCCGACCCCGCCGCCGGCGCCGAGGTCTGGGAGCGTGCGGGCTGCGGCACCTGCCACACGCTCGCCGCCGCGGGAGCGACCGGCACCGTCGGGCCGAACCTCGACGAGTCACCGGTCGACTACGGCCTCGTCGCGAACCGCGTCGAGATGGGCGGGGGCGCGATGCCCTCGTTCGGCGACCAGCTCAGCGACGAGCAGATCAGGGACGTCGCCGCCTACGTCGTGCAGGCGCAGGGCGGCTGAGTCAGCGGCCAGAGGAACCGGCAGCCGCCTCCCCCCGCTCCGCGGTCGCGAGCGGCGAGGGCCGCACCCGGAAGATCCGTGCCGCCCGCTCGGGCAGCCACCAGTTCCAGCGCCCGAACAGGGCCATCGCGCTCGGCAGGAGCAGCATCCTGACGACGGTGACGTCGACGAGGATCGCGATCGCGAGGCCGAAGCCGAACTGCTGGAGACCGAGGATCCGCCCGATCATGAAGCCCGAGAAGGCGGCGATCATGACCACCCCGGCGGCGGTCACGATCTGGCCGGTCTTCGCGAGCCCGATCGCGACGGCGTCGCCGTTTGCCCGTCCGTGGTCCCACTCCTCGCGCATGCGCGTGACGAGGAAGACCTCGTAGTCCATCGAGAGGCCGAACAGCATCGCGAACAGGAAGACGGGGATCCAGCCCTCGATCTGGTCGTAGCTCTGCAGGCCGAGCGGCTCGCCGGCGCCCCACTTGAAGAACACGACGAGCAGGCCGTAGGCGGCCCCGATCGAGAGCAGGTTGAGGGCGATCGCCTTGAGCGGGAGGACGAGCGACCGGAACGCCCGCAGGAGCAGGAAGTACGTGAGCGCGAGCACGCCGAGGACGAGCCACGGGAACGTCCCGTAGGTCAGGTCGAGGAAGTCGACGCTCGAGGGAGGCCCGCCGCCCGCGTACACCTCGACGCCGTCGGGGAACCCGGCCGCGGGGACGAGCTCCTCGCGCAGACGGTCGACGAAGTCCATCGCGCTGGGTGTCCCGTACTCGCTCGCGCCGCTCGCCTGCAGGTGGAGGTAGCGGCCGGCGGGATCGACGTACTGCCGGCCGGCCCCGAAGTAGACGGCGTTCACCTCCGGGTCCGACTCGAGCCCGGCCTGCAGGCGGCCGAGCGCTTCCCGGACGGCCGGGTCGTTCGCCCCGCCGGCGCGGCCCGTGTCGACGACGATCTCGGTCGGCGCGGTCGCGCCTTCGCCGGCCGCCGCGCCGAGGGTGTCGAGCGCCCTCGTCGACTCGAGCGTCTGCGGGATGCCCTCGTTCGTGCCGGGCCCGACGTCGATCCAGAAGGCCGGGATCGCGGCCGCGAGCAGGAGCGCGAGCGAGAGCGCGAGGTAGCGGCCGGGGTGGCGCATGATCGCCCGCGAGAGGCGCATCCAGAAGCCGCCCTCGAGCTCCGCCGACCGGCTGAGGACGCTGCCCCGGGGCCGCAGCCGTACCCGGTCGAGCCCGTCGGCCGTGAAGTAGAGGAGGACGGGCAGGAGCGTGAGCGCGCAGACGACGGAGACGATCGGGATCGTGAGGCCCGCCACGCCGAAGCCGCGGATGAACGGAAGCGGCATCGCGAGCAGGAGCGCGAGCCCGATCGCGACGGCCGTGCCGCTGAAGACGACCGCGCGGCCCGCCGTCGCCATCGTCGTCACGACCGCCTCCTCCTTCGGCTTCCCTCTCTGCCGCTCCTCGCGGTAGCGGTAGACCATCAGCAGCGAGTAGTCGATCGTGATCCCGAGCCCGATCAGCGACACGAGCTGGGTCACGTAGGTCGAGAGCTCCATCCCGTTCGCGAACAGCCAGACGACGCCGAGCGTCGCCGGGATCGCCGCGATCGCGAACATGAACGGGATCAGGAACGAGAGCGTCCCGAAGACGAGCACGAGGATCACGAACGCGATCGGGATCGCGACGAAGAACTCGCCCCGCTGCAGGTCCTCGTCCTGGATCGGCTCGAGGTCGTGCTCGATCGCCGCCTGGCCCGTGACGAGGACCTCGGCTCCCTCGACCGCGCCGATCGCCCGCCTCACGTCGTCCGCGTAGCCCTTCGCGTCGGCGGGCTCGAGGTTCGAGACGACGGTCGCGCTCGCGACCTCCTCCGACACGGGGACGACCGCGACGAAGGCCCCGGTCGGGACGGCCGCCGCGGCGCGCCGCCCCGCCTCCTCGAGCGCCGGAACGAGCTCCGCGACCGGCGGTCCGGTCGAGGTCGCGACGAGGATGAAGGAGCCGGCGGTGCGCTGGCCGAAGTGCTCCTCGAGGATCTGCTCGGCCCGCTGGGTGTCCGTCCCCGGCAGCGTGAAGCGGTTCGTGAGCAGGTCGCCGAGGCCGCGCGTGGCCGCGAGCGAGCCGAGCAGGACGAGGATCCAGATCGCCACGACCGCGAAACGCCAGCGGAGGACGAAGCGCGTCCAGCGCTCGATCAGGCTCGCGGCGTCGGCCTCGGCTCCCGGTTCCATCGTGCTCCCGGGGGAAGAAGGTAGCGAACAGGAGCGCTCGGGCGGCTGTCGAAGGGTTCAGTCGAGCTGCACGCGCTCGATCCGGCCGCCACGGACGGCGGCCGCCTCGAGCGAGACCTCGAGCCCGGCGAGCTCGGGGCGCTGCGCGAGGAACGCCTCGGCAGCGCGGCGCACCCGCCGGACCTTCTCCGGCCCGACCGCTTCCAGGGGGTCGCCGAAGCCGTCGCCCGACCGCGCCTTCACCTCGCAGAAGACGAGCCGGCCGCCGCGGCGGACGACCAGGTCGAGCTCGTTGCCGCCCGCGCGCGCGTTCGCGGCCAGGATCCGGTAGCCGCGCAGCCGGTAGTGGAGCCGGACGCGCCGCTCGGCCTCAGCCCCGAGCCGGCTCGTGCTCCGTCTCCTCGGCTTCCTCGCCTTCATAGCAGCGCGCCTCGAACGAGCGGCGGTGGAGCTCCGTCGGGCCTCGCGCCCGGACGACGGCCGCATGGCCCGGCGTGATGTAGCCGACGTGGGAGACGAAGCCGTAGCCGGGGTAGAGGGCGTCCATGCGGCGCATCAGCCGGTCGCGGACGACCTTCGCGACGACGGAGGCCGCCGCGATCGCGGCGCTCTTCTCGTCGCCGTCCACGACCGCCCGGTGCGGCGGTGCCGACGGCCCCAGCCGGAAGCCGTCGACGAGCCGGAGGTCGGCCTCGCCGACTGCCCGGAGCGCGGCCGCGAGCGCGCGCAGGTTCGACCGGTGCAGGCCCGAGCGGTCGATCTCGCCCGGCGGGACGACCTCGACCGCGATTCGCTTCGCAGAGGCGAGCACGGCACGGAAGAGGCGCTCGCGCTCGTCTTGCGTGAGCTGCTTCGAGTCGTTGAGCGCCCCGAGCGGGACCGCCTGCCGGCCGCGGAGCTCGCCGTAGTCGAGGAGCACGGAAGCGGCGACGAGAGGCCCGGCGAGGCTGCCCCGGCCGGCCTCGTCTGCGCCGGCCACCAGGCACACGCCGAGGCGGCGGTCGAAGGCGATCAGCTTGCGGCCCGGCCGTGGGTTCGGCACGGTGCCGAGGATATCCGGCTAGCGAACCTGCTTCTCGCGGACGCGCGCCTTCTTCCCCACCTTCTGGCGAAGGTAGTACAGCTTCGCGCGGTTCACGTCGCCGATCGCAGCGACGTCGATCTTCTCGATCTTCGGCGAGTGGAGCGGGAACGTCCGCTCGACGCCGACGCCGAAGGACTGCTTGCGGACGGTGAACGTCTCACGGAACCCCGAGCCCTGGCGCTTGATGCAGATGCCCTCGAAGACCTGGATCCGCTCGCGGTTACCCTCCACGACCTTGGCCGACACCTTGACGGTGTCGCCGGTCGCGAGCTCAGGCAGATCGGTTCGAAGCTGGTCGGCGACGATCTCGTCGAGGACGT
>JBBILK010000335.1:0-3968 GCA_037444965.1 Actinomycetota bacterium
GGGACTTCCTCCGCGAGGCCTACCGGCTCGGCTACCACAAGCTGCCCTTCCCGGAGGCGGTCGGCGGGCCCGGCCTGACGCCGCTCCAGATCCAGATCGTGATGGAGGAGCTCGCGTGGGGAAGCTTCGGTCTCACGCTCGCGCTCAACACGAGCCTCGAGGCCGCCGTCGCCCTCGGCGGCACGCAGGAGCACGTCGAGCAGTTCACGATCCCGTACTGCCGGTGCACGGACGGCAGCTACGTCGGCTGCTGGGCGATCACGGAGCCGGATCACGGCTCCGACACGGTCATGCCGGGGTATCCGAGCTTCCGCGATCCGGGCATCCCGGCGAGCTGCCGGGCTCGCCTCGACGGCGACGAGTGGGTGATCAGCGGCCAGAAGTCGTCCTGGGTCTCGGGCGGGACGATCGCGAACCGGATCCTGCTCATGTGCCAGATCGACGGGTCGCGTGGCCACGCCGGCGGCGGCATGTTCGTGTTCACCCTCGACCGGCCGGGAGTGACGAAGGGGAAGCCGCTCGACAAGATCGGCGCGCGCGACCTGAACCAGGGCGAGATCTTCTTCGATGACGTGCGGATCCCGAAGGAGTCGCTCGTCGTCGGCCCGGACGACTACGAGGCGGCGCTCGAGGCTCATCTCTGCCTGACGCTGCCGATGGTCGGGACGTGGTCGACCGGCCTTGCCCGGGCGGCCCTCGACGAAGCCCTGGCCTACGCGCGCCAGCGCGTCCAGGGCGGCAGGCTCCTCGCCGAGCATCCGACCGTGCAGGTCAAGCTCTTCGACCTGTTCCGCAAGGTCGAGGCGAGCCGGCAGCTCTGCCGAGCCGCCTTCGTGTACAGCTGGAGCAACCCGCCCGCCCGACGCCTGATCGAGTACGCGCAGGCCGCGAAGACCTTCGCGACCCAGGCGGCGCTCGAGGTGACGAGCGAGGCGATCCAGATCTGCGGCGGAATGGGGCTGTCGCGGGAGCACGTGGTCGAGAAGCTGTTCCGGGACGCCCGTGCCACGCTCGTCTGCGACGGGTCGAACGACATCCTCTCCCTCGCCGGCGGACACAGGGTCGCGCGCCTCTACCCGCGCCTCTCGGCAGAGAGCCTGGCGGTGGCTTCGTGAGGCTCGAGGGGGTCTGCATCCCGGTGGCGGCCGCCTGGTCGTCCCCGTTCGTGCGCTGGCAGGGCCCGGCCGCGGAGCTCTCGAGCCTGGACGTCGCGCTCGAGGTCACGGGGCGGGCGCTCGAGGAGCGGGCGATCGAGTGGCCGTTCACGGGCCTCGTCCTCGGTTTCACCATTCCCCAGAAGGAGTCGTTCTTCGGCGCCCCGACCCTGGCGGCGCGACTCGGGCTCGGTCACCTCAGCGGGCCGATGATCGCGCAGGCCTGCGCGACGTCGGTCGCTTGCATCCACGTCGCCGCGGCCGGGCAGCAGGGGAGCTCCGACGGCGCCGCTCTCGTCGTCGCGACGGATCGAACGAGCAACGGACCGGTCCTCTTCTACCCACGACCGAACGCGCTCGGCGGGGCGCCGGACAGCGAGAACTGGATGCTCGACAACTTCGAGCGCGACCCGGTGACAGGGCAGTCCATGCTCGCCACCGCGGAGCGAGTCGCCGCCGAGGAGGGGATCGAGCGGGGCGAGCTCGACGAGCTTGCTGCGTACCGCTACCAGCAGTACCTCGACGCGCTCGCCGACGACCGTGCCTTCCAGCGCGAGTGGATGGTGCCGTTCACCGGCGGCTCGAGGAAGCAGCCCCTCGAGCTCGCCGAGGACTGGGGCGTGCGCCCGATCGTGCTCGAGGAGATCGCCGCGCTCGAGCCGGTGCGCGAGGGCGGCGTCGTCACCTACGCGACCCAGACGCACCCTGCCGACGGCGCCGCCGGGCTCGTCGTGACGACGCCCTCGCAGGCACGCGACCTCGGCGTCAGCGGGCCGCTCGCGCATCTACGCGCCACCGGCTTCGCACGGGTCGACCCCGGCACCATGCCGAGAGCCCCGGTGCCCGCCGCGCGGGCCGCTCTGGCCGACGCCGGACTCCGGATCTCCGACGTCCACGTGGTGAAGACGCACAACCCGTTCGCGGTCAACGACGTGTTCCTCCTGCGAGAGCTCGGCGTTCCCGCCGAGGCGCTCAACCCGTTCGGGTCGAGCCTCGTCTACGGGCACCCGCAGGGGCCGACCGGAGCGCGCGGCGTCGTCGAGCTCCTGCACGCCCTCGTCCGCCGTGGCGGCGGCATCGGGCTGTTCACGGGCTGCGCGGCGGGCGACGTCGGCGCCGCGCTCGTGGTCGAGGTCGAGTAGCCCGGCGGTGCCCGACAGCCTGGCCTGGCTCGACGCGTCCGCGCAGGCGGAGCTCGTGGCCCGGCGGGAGGTCTCCCCGCTCGAGCTCGTCGAGGCGGCGATCGGGCGGATCGAGCGGCTGAACGGGCAGCTGAACGCGATCGTGATCCCGCTCTTCGAGCAGGCGAGAGAGCGCGCCCGGCAGCCCCTCGGCGGGCCGTTCGCGGGCGTGCCCTTCGTTCTCAAGAACCTGGGGGCGACCGGCGCAGGCGAGCCGCAGACGCTCGGGATGAAGGCGCTCGCCGAGGCCGACCTGCGCTCGCCGCGCGACACCTTCCTCGCGGCGAGGTTCAGGGCCGCCGGGCTGATCACCGTTGGGAAGGGGAACACGCCGGAGCTCGGCGTCAAGGCCGTCACCGAGCCCGAGCTCTACGGGCCGACGCACAACCCCTGGCGGCTCGGCCACTCGCCCGGCGGCTCCTCCGGCGGCTCGGCGGCCGCCGTCGCCGCGGGCATGGTGCCGCTCGCGCACGCCACGGACGGCGGCGGCTCGATCCGGATCCCCGCCTCCTGCTGCGGCCTCGTCGGCCTCAAGCCGAGCAGGGGGCGGGTCTCGGCCGGCCCGACCCTGGGCGAGGGCTGGGCGGGGCTCGCCTACGAGCTCGCGGTGACCCGCTCCGTCCGGGACACGGCCCGGCTCCTCGACGCGGTGCACGGCGTCATGCCCGGCGATCCCTACGGGGCGCCCGCGCCGGCGAGACCCTTCGCCGACGAGGTCGGGGCCGACCCGGGGGAGCTGACCGTGGGCCTCCTCGACCGCAGTCCCCGGGCGTGGCCCGCGCTCCACCCCGACTGCGCGACCGCCGCCCGCGAGGCCGCCCTCCTGCTCGAGTCGCTGGGTCATCGCGTCGAGCTCGCCCATCCACCGATCCTCGACGAGCTCGACTACCGCCCTGCCTTCCTGACGGTGATCGCCGTCCACACCCGCCGCACGCTCGATCTCCTCGGCGAGGCGATCGGCAGACCGCTCACCCGCGAGGACATGGAGCTCTGGACGTGGTCGCTCGGCGAGCACGGCCGGACGATCTCCGCGGCGGACTACCTCGCCGCAACCGGCGTCTTCAACACCTTCAGCCGCGAGCTCTGCACCTGGTGGCGTGACCCGGACGGGCGGAAACGGTTCGATCTGCTCCTCTCCCCGACGCTCCTCGTCCCGCCACCGCCGCACGGGTACCTGGCGACGCCGCCGGACGACCCCCTGGCCGTGTTCGACGCGCTCCACGGCTACCTGCCCTTCACGCCGATCGCGAACGTGACCGGGCAGCCTGCGATCTCACTCCCCCTGCACTGGAACGCCGGGGGGCTGCCCGTCGGGATCCACCTGATCGGCGAGTACGGGCGGGAGGATCTGCTGCTCCGCGTCGCCGCGCAGCTCGAGCAGGCCGCGCCCTGGGCGGAGCGCCGCCCGCCGATGCCGCGGCAGCGCTGAATCACTCGCCGAGGGCCGCCTCCTCCCCGCCCTTCGCGGCCTGTGCGGCCCGCGCCGCGAGCTCCGCCGGCAGGCCCGTCTCCCCGGCACGAGGAGCGTGCTCGACGACGACGGGCGCCGTCTCGCTGATCGCGAAACGGAACACGTCCGGACGCGCGTAGTGCCCCGCGGAGTCGCACGCATACTTGACGAGAACGATGTCCG
>JBBILK010000336.1:0-3945 GCA_037444965.1 Actinomycetota bacterium
GCAGTCGTCCACCGCGACGACCTTCGTCGGTCGCCACTGCCCCGTTCCGCGGTCGATCTCCACGACCACCGCATAGGTGCCGAACGGGTACGTCATGTTCGGCGGGTCGTAGTAGTGCACTCCCTCGAGCCCGGCCTCCATCCCGTCCGGCAGGTTCGTGTACGCGGCGAAGGCGACGTCCTGGATCGTCTTCGTCCGCTCCGGCGCGCCCTTGACGACGAAGCGGCCCTGCTCCCACTCGAGGTCGTCGGGCGCGCACTCGAGCAGGTGCGCCGCGATCGCGCGGGCCTTGTCGCGCAGCTTGCGCGAGATCACCGCCGTCGCCGCTCCGGCCACCGGGGTCGAGCGGCTCGCGTACGTGCCGAGCCCGTAGGGGGTGTTGTCGGTGTCGCCCTCCTGCACCTCGACGTCCTCGTAGGGGATGCCGAGCTCCTCGGCGACGATCTGGGCGAACGTCGTCTCGTGTCCCTGCCCCTGCGTGCGGACGCCGAGCTTGAGGATCGCCTTGCCGGTCGGGTGCACCCGCAGCTCCGCAGAGTCGAACATGCGCAGGCCGGCGATGTCGTAGTCCTTGCCGTGACCCGCCCCGAGCACCTCGGTGAAGGAGGCGATGCCGATCCCGAGCAGGCGGCCCTCCTCGCGGGCCCGCTTCTGCTCCTCGCGCAGCTCCGCGTAGCCGAGGCTCTCGAGGGCCAGGTCGAGGGCCTTCTCGTAGTCGCCGGAGTCGTAGACGAACCCGGTCGCCGACGTGTACGGGAACTGGTCGGCCTTGATGAAGTTCGTGCGCCGGAACTCGGCCGGATCGACGCCGAGCTCGTGCGCCGCGACGTCGACGAGACGCTCGATCAGGTAGGAGGCCTCGGTGACCCGGAACGAGCAGCGGTAGGCGACGCCACCGGGCGCCTTGTTCGTGTACGCGCCGTCCGCGACGACGTGCGCCGCGGGGATGTCGTACGAGCCGGTGACGATGTGGAAGAGGCCGGCGCGGCACTTCGTCGGCTGAGCGTCGGCGTAGAAGGCGCCGTTGTCGGAGAGGAGGGAGGTGCGGAGTCCCACGATCCGGTCGCCCTCGAGCGCGAGCTCCCCCTTCATGTGGTAGTCGCGGGCGAATCCGGTCGAGCTCAGGTTGCCGGTGCGGTCCTCGACCCACTTGACGGGACGTCCGAGCAGGAGGGAGGCGGCAGTGGCGACCACGTAGCCGGGGTAGATCGGCACCTTGTTGCCGAAGCCGCCGCCGATGTCGGGCGAGACGATCCGGATCTGGTGCTCGGGCAGCCCCGCCACGATCGCGAACAGCGTGCGGTGCGCGTGCGGCGCCTGCGACGTCATGTAGATCGTCGCCTTTCCGGTCGCCGGGTTGACGTCGGCGACGCAGCCGCAGCACTCGAGCGGAGCCGGGTGGCAGCGCGGGTAGTGGGTCTCGAGCGTGACGACCCGGTCGGCGTTCGCGAAGGCCCGGTCGGTCGCTTCCTTGTCGCCCGCCTCCCAGTGGTAGATCGCGTTCGACGCCTGGCCCTCCTTGTCGTCGCGGATCAGGGGCGCGCCGTCGGCGAGCGCCTGCTGAGGGCCGGTGACCGCGGGCAGCGGCTCGTAGTCGACCTCGATCAGCTCGAGCGCGTCCTTCGCGACGTACGGGCTCTCGGCGATCACGCAGGCGACCTCCTGCCCCTGGAAGCGGACCTTGTCGGTCGCGAGCACGGCCTGGGTGTCGCCGGAGAGGGTCGGCATCCACGCGAGGTTGTGCTGCGCCAGGAGCTCTCCGGTGACCACGGCCACGACGCCCGGCAGGGCCTGGGCGCGGGAGGCGTCGATCGAGCGGATGCGTGCGTGGGCGTACGGGCTGCGCAGGATCTCCATGTGGAGCATCCCGGGCAGCGAGATGTCGTCGAAGTAGTTCCCCTTGCCGCGGATGAAGCGGGCGTCCTCCTTGCGCGGGACGGAGTGGCCGACGCCGCGGATCGCGTGTGCGGTTGCCACCGTTACCTCCCCTCTGCGAGCTTCGCGGCCGCCGACTGAACCGCCTTGACGATGTTCTGGTAGCCGGTGCAGCGGCAGATCTGGCCCGAGATCGCCCAGCGGATCTCCTCCTCCGTCGGGCTCGGGTTCTCGGCGAGCAGCGCGACCGAGGTGAGCATCATCCCCGGTGTGCAGAAGCCGCACTGGAGGCCGTGCTGCTCGGAGAAGGCCTGCTGGATCGGATGGAGCTCGGCTCCCTGCGCGAGTCCCTCGACGGTCCTGAGCTCGCTTCCGCTCGCCTGTACCGCGAGCACGGTGCAAGACTTCACCGGCACTCCGTCGAGGAGCACGGTGCAGGCGCCGCAGCTCGTCGTGTCGCAGCCGATGTGCGTGCCGGTCAGGCCGAGCGTCTCGCGGATGAAGTGGACGAGGAGCAGCCGCGGCTCGACCGCGGCCGAGCGAGGCTGGCCGTTGATCGTCACCTCGACCGTGTGCGTCCGTGCTTCCGGCACCACCTGCGTCATCGTCACTCCCTCCCTCGGGCGCCGCGGACGGCGTCGACTGCCGTCCGCAGGCCTCGCTCGGTGAAGACCCGGACGAGGTTCCGTTTGTACTCGACGGTGCCGCGGAGGTCCGCCTGCGGTTGCGCGGCCTCGGCTGCGAGCCTGGCGGCCTCCGCGATCACGGCCTCGGTCGGCTCAGAGCCGACGAGCGCTCGCTCGGCTGCCTCGGCTCGCAGATTCGTCGGGCCGACGCCCGTCAGCCCGATGCCGGCCTGCGCGACCGTCCCGTTCGCGAACGAGAGCTGGACGGCGACCGCGGCGGTCGCGTAGTCGCCGACCTTGCGCTCGAGCTTCAGGTACGTGCCGGCCGCGCGCGGGCCCGGATCGGGAACGCGGACGCTCGTCACGATCTCGTTCGGCGCGAGCGACGTCGTGAACGGGCCCTCGAAGAGCTCGTCGATCGGGATCGTCCGCGTGCCGCTCGAGCTCGCCGCCGTGACCTCGGCCCGCGCGGCGAGCATGACCGCGCCCCAGTCCCCCTGCGCGTCGGCGTGCGCGAGCGAGCCGCACACCGTGCCACGGTTGCGCACGAGCGGATCGGCGATCTGGGGAGCGGCGTCTCCGAGCAGCCGGTAGCGGCCGCGCAGGAGCTCCGACCGCTCGCAGGTCTTGTGGCGGACGAGCGCGTCGATGCGAAGGCCGCCCTCCTCCTCGGCGAGGCCGTCGAGGCCGGGAATCCGGTTCAGGTCGACGATCACCCTCGGCGCCGCGAAGCGGAGCTTCATCAGCGGGATCAGGCTCTGGCCGCCGGCGAGGACCTTCGCCTCCTCTCCCTCCCGGTCGAGGATCGAGAACGCCTCCTCGAGCGTCGCCGGCGCGAAGTACTCGAAGCTGGCGGGATACACGCGCGCCCTCCTCTCGCTCGAACACCCTTCAGCCTGCGGCCAGCATACTTCGCCCGGTGCCGCTTGTCAGGCCCGGCTCCGAGCCCCTGCGCTAGGGTTGTCGCATGCGGTTCGATTCGGTCGCAGCCGTCGAGCGGGCCCTGCGGGAGGCCTCGTATCTCCCCGACCACGGGCTCGCCACCTCGATCTACCTCGCGCTCGCCATGCGGCGCCCGCTTCTGCTCGAGGGCGAGCCGGGTGTCGGCAAGACGGAGGTGGCGAAGACACTCGCGCGGATCCTCGACGCGGAGCTCGTTCGCCTCCAGTGCTACGAGGGGATCGACGCTGCCCAGGCGCTCTACGAGTGGGACTACTCGCGCCAGCTCCTCTACGCGCGGGCGCTGCAGAGCGGCGAGCTCGACGTCGGGGCGCGGGTCCACGAGCTCTACGGCCCGGACTTCCTGCTGGAGCGGCCGCTGCTGAAGGCGATCCGAGCCGGGCAGGGAGCCGTGCTCCTGATCGACGAGCTCGACCGCGCCGACGACGAGTTCGAAGCCTTCCTGCTCGAGGTGCTCTCCGACTTCTCGGTGCCGGTGCCCGAG
>JBBILK010000337.1:0-3938 GCA_037444965.1 Actinomycetota bacterium
CTTGCACGCGCGAGCTTCTCCGCGAACTGCTGACGCTCGTCGAAACGGAGCTGCCGGCCCGCGATGCGGGCCCACAGCTCCTGCTCGTCGTCGGCGAGGCGAGAGGGGTCGACCCGCTGCCACTCCCGTGCGATCACGGCGAGCCGCCGGCGGGGATCGGGCGTCACGGGGACAAGCCAGGCGGCGGGCGAGAGCTTGCGGCGCGCACGCCGCTGCATCCTCCGGCGGGGGGCCGGAGTGACCCTGGCACCGGGTCGGTAGAAGTCGGCGTCGAGGAGCGTGTGGAGGGTGATCGTGCGCTCCGTGTGGGTCGCCGCCGGATCGACGAAGTCGACGACGATGCCCGCCTCCTTGCGCGGATGGATCCGCATGATCCGGCCGATGCGCTGCTGGTAGACCCGGCGGCTGGCCGTCGGCGCGAGGTGCATGCAGACGGTCGCCCGGGGCGAGTTCCAGCCCTCGGCGAGCAGCTGCGCGTTGACGAGCACGTTGATCTCGCCGCGCTCGTACGCGGCCAGGGTCTCGGCGAGCCGAAGCGGCGGCGTCCGGCCGCTGACGGCCTCCGCCTTGAGGCCGGCGGCGCGGAACTCCCGCGCGAGGTTGTACGCGTGCTCCACGCCCGCCGCGTAGACGATCCCGGGCGTCGCGTCGAACCGGTCGCGGTAGAGGCTCGCCGCCGCCTGGTTGATCAGCTCGTGGTCCAGGACCTTGGCGAGCGCTTCCTGGTCGTAGTCGCCGCCGACGATGGGAACGGACGAGATCGCCGCCGCAGGCGGGATCCGGAGGCAGCGAAGCGGCGCGATCAGGCCGCGCCGGGCCGCGTCCGAGAGCGGGAGATCGTCGACGGACGCGGGGAACACGTCGGAGACCTGCTTCGCGATCAGCTGCTCCGTCGCGGTCATGCCGATGTAGATCGGCTCGGGGAAGCTGCGGATCGCCGCGCTCGTCTTCTCGCCGAGCGCGGTGTGGGCCTCGTCGCAGATCACGAGCTGGTAGGCGGTCCGGCTGACGGAGCTCACGTGTCTCGCGAACCAGGCGTACGTCTGGATCGTGATCGGGTTCGGGCGAAGGGGCTCGGTGCCCGCCAGCACGGCGTCGCAGATCCGCGCGCCGTAGCCCTCTGCCGTGAGGTCGCGCCGGAACTGGTTCACGAGCAGCCGCCGGTGCGTGAGGATGAGAACGCCCATCGTGCGGGCGGCCTCGACGAAGCCGGCGGCGGCAATCGTCTTTCCCGACGCGGTCGGATGGCGGAAGCGGAAGCGGCGCTCCGCGCCCGGGTCGTCGAGGGCCGGCTCCTCCTCGGCCTCCTCCTCGCCCTCGTACTCCTCGGGCTCCTCCTCGTCCTCGACCTGCTCGGCCTCCGCCGGCTGACCGTTGCCGTCCGGGTGGTACTCGTGGCGGGCGATCAGCTCGGTGAGCATCCCGGCGAGCGCGTCGATCTGGTGGCGGCGCAGCTCGGTGCCGGAAGCCAGATGGGGCGCATCCTCGGTGAGCACGCGCTCGAGGCCGAGCATGAGCGCGAAGTTGACGCGCCAGGCGGTGGACGGGGAGCGGCGACCTTCCTCGATCTCGGCAAGGGCCTCGTCGAGCGCTCGCCGCCGTGCCTGCCCGGGCGCCAGCGCTTCTGCCGGGTTCTCGTCAGGGCGTAGGAAGGGCTCGCCGGCCCAGAGCTCGGCTCGACCCGCGGCAGCCGTCAGCTCGTCGGTCTCTTCCGACGCAACAGCCGAGTGCCATGTCGCCTCTTGCATTCGGGGCACGAACAGCGCGCCGCCAGGAAACTCGAAAGATGTAGCGCGCCGAAAGCGGTTGGTCCGCTCGTGTAAGCATACCCGACCGCCCGGCCGGTGCAACCGGGATCGCTACGTGAGGGGCTTCCCCGTCCGCTCCTGGACGCCGAGGGCCTGCTTCAGCGTCGCGAGCGCCTCGTCCGCACGCCCGCTTTCTTCGAGCACGCGTGCCAGCCGCTTGTATGCGTCGACGAGGTAGCGGGTCGGTCCCCACTCCTCGAGCCGCTCGATCCCGAGCTCGTAGAGCTCGACGGCCCGCGCCGTCTCGCCCAGCTCGGCCAGGACGTCGGCGATCAGGGTATACGCTCGGCCCGCGTCGGCAACAAGCGTGTCGTTGAGCAGCGCAGTCAGGTCCATGGCGAGCGCGGCCGCGCGCTCCTTCTCGCCGAGCGCCGCAAGGGCGCGGGCCTCCTCGACGCGGTACTGGGCGAGCTCGACGGGCGTCGCCGAGGCCGAGACGAGCGGCCAGCCGGCCTGGAGCAGCTCGAGGGCCGCCTCCGGGCGAGCCGAGTCGAGGTAGATCATCGCGAGGAGCTGGTGCGCATGGCCGAGCGCGTACGTGTCCTCGGTCGCCCGCAGCGTCTCGAGCGCGCTCTGGGCGTAGCTCTCGGCCAGCTCGGTCTTCCCCTGCTCGAGCAGGAGCCGCGACTGCGACCAGTACAGCCGCGCGCGCGTGTAGGGATCGGACACCTCCCTGCCGGCCGCGAGCGCGCTCGCGACGACGCTCTCCGCCTCGGCGAAGTTGCCGCTGTCGGTCAGCGCGTAGCCGAGCAGGCAGGCGAAGCGGATGTACGCGAGCGTGTCACCGCTCCGCTCGTACGCGCCGGCGCACTGACGGAAGAGCGCGATCGCCGGCGCGAACTCGCCCTGGCTCGCGTATGCGCGGCCGAGGCTCTCGGCGAGCGAGGGGCGGGTGGCGGGGTCGCCGCCGACCAGGCGGAGAGCTTCCTGGAGGCGGCCGATCGCGTCGGCGGGGCGCCCGCTCCTGAGCTCGATGTTGCCGAGCCCCTCGAGAGCTTCCGCCCGCCCGCGGGGGTCGTTCGCGTCGGCGAGCGCGCGCTCGTAGAGGTGTCGCGCCTGGTCGAGGTCGTCGAGACGCAGCGCGATCTCGGCGTCGATCAGGACCGACGGGCGCACCGGCGCCGTGTGCGTGCCGGTCGCGAGGTAGTCCTCGCTCACCCCGAGCTGGCGGCCGAGCTCGCGCAGGAGCTGGAGCGAGGGGATCCGCTCGCCGGCCTCGATCCGCGAGATGTACGCGGGCGAGCAGCCCTGGAAGGAGAGCGCCCGCTGGCTCAGGCCGGCCCGCTCGCGCGCCTCTTTGAGGCGCCGGCCGACGGCCTCGGGACTGTCAACATGTGTTGACTTCTGTCGTGGCATCTGGACCTCGTGTCTATACTCGACGTATCCCCGGGCCCGGGGCCTGGCCTGCTGTCACAACGGACATAGGGAGGTCCCGGAAATGATGGTTCGACTCCTGACGCTGCTCGCGTCTGCAGGTGCCCTTGCGGCTGTTCTCGGCATCGCACCCTGGGGACACTAGCACCATCGGCTCAACCTAGCACGTTTCTGTCAACAAGGAAACCGGCGACGGGCGGACGGATGTCGTTCGCCCGTCACGGTTCCCCGTCGACTCCCCGTCTCCTGCCGGGCTCAGTTCTTGTCCCGCGCTTCCGTCGACATATTTACTGTTGTAGACCACGGATGCAACGGCCGTCTCCCCCGGGCAAGTGATCCGGGGATCGCCGAGTCGGGCGATGCGCTCAGGAGCGGCCGCCGCCGCCCGCGACCCAGGCGATCGTCGCTGTCGCGAGGCGGTCGAGCGCGCGCACCGCGAGCTCGAGATGGTCATCCTTCGTGTCCTCGAGCTTCGTGTGCGAGAGGCCGCGAAGGCTCTGGACGAAGAGCATGACGGTGGGCACGCCGGCGCGGGCGACCTCGGCGGCGTCGTGGAGCGGGCCGCTCGGGAGACGGTGCGAGGAGCCCGCGACCTCGCGGATCGCCTGGTCGCAGAAGCCGATCAGCGTCTCGTCGAAGAGGATCGGCTCGATGCCCCAGATCCGCTCCCAGGCGACGTCGATGCGCTCGGCTGCGGCGATACGCTCGCTGGCGGCCTTCGCCTCGGCCAGCATCGAGGCGAGCCGGCCGGCGTCG
>JBBILK010000338.1:0-3929 GCA_037444965.1 Actinomycetota bacterium
CCAGGTGTCGAGCACGTCGTCCTCCTGGCGGAGCTCCGGGTGACCGCACTGCTCGCACCGGTCGGGCGCCGTCTCGGCGACGATCGTCGCCCCGCAGCTGCAGTACCAGACCGGGATCCGGTGGCCCCACCAGAGCTGGCGCGAGATGCACCAGGGCCTGATCGCCTCCATCCAGTCGAGGTACACGCGGCCGTGCACGGGCGGGTGGAAGCGAACTCGCCCCTCCTTCACGACCTCGATCGCCGGGACGGCGAGCTCCCTCATCTCGCAGAACCACTGCAGCGAGATCAGGGGCTCGACGCGCGTGCCGCAGCGCTCGCAGTGGCCGACCGAATGGCGGTACGGCTCCTCGCTCGCGAGGAGCTCGCGTTCCGCGAGCTCCTCGCGAATCAGCCGCTCGGCGTCCACCTGGGCCAGCCCTGCGAAACGGCCCGCATCGTCGTTCAAGCGACCGTCGAGCCCGATCACCATGGGCTCGGGAAGGCCGTGATCGCGGCCGATCTCGAAGTCGACCGGATCGTGGCCGGGGGTGATCTTCAGGGCTCCCGAGCCGAACGTGAGCTCGACGCGGTCGTCGGCGATGATCGGCACGCGCCGCTCGACGATCGGAACGATCGCGTCGTTCCCGATCAGGTGCCGGTAGCGGTCGTCGGCCGGATTGACCGCGACCGCCACATCCGCCAGGATCGTCGGGAGGCGGACGGTGGCGATGGTGACGGCGCCAGAGCCGTCCGCGAGCGGGTAGCGCACGTACGAGAGCGTGTCCTCCACCTCGACGTGCTCGACCTCGAGGTCGGAGATCGCGGTCGCGCAGCGCGGGCACCAGTTGACCATGCGGTTGTCCCGGTAGATCCACCCGCGCTCGTGGAGGTGGACGAAGAAGCGCATCACCGCTCGGACGTACGCCTCGTCCATCGTGAAGCGTTCCCGCCGGTAGTCGAGCGAGGCACCCAGGCGCCGGTACTGACCCATGATGATGCCGCCGTACTCCTCGAGCCACGCCCAGACCCGCTCGACGAACGCCTCGCGGCCGAGGTCGCTCCGAGTCAGGCCCTCCTTTGCGAGCTCTTTCTCGACGACGTTCTGGGTGGCGATCCCCGCATGGTCGTAGCCCGGCTGCCACAGGGCATTGAAGCCGCGCATCCGGTGCCAGCGGACGAGCACGTCCTGGATCGTCCCGTTCAGCGCGTGCCCCATGTGCAGCGCTCCCGTCACGTTCGGCGGGGGCACGGCGATCACGTACGTCGGGCCGCTGCGGCCGGGATGCGCCTCGAAGAGGCCCTCCTCCTCCCACGTCCGCTGCCAGCGCTCCTCGACGAGCTCGGGACCGTACAGGCTGTCCATCGGAGCCATTGTATGGAGCCCCTGCTTGTAGTACCGTGTGTACATGAGCACACGCCGGCTCGGCATCCGGGAGCTTCGCATCCACCTGTCTCGCACGATTCGCGAGGTGGAGCGGGGCGAGAGCGTGGAGGTGACGCGGGACGGCGAGCCCGTGGCGCGAATCGTGCCCATCGTCGAGGGGAGCCGGCTCGATCAGCTGGTCGCGGAGGGTAAGGCCACGCCCGCGAAGCGCCCGCTCGACCTGGAGCGCCCGCTCCCGAGCGTCGAGGGCGGAATCGGCGCAAGCGAAGCGCTCGACTGGCTGCGCGGTGAATGACAGCCTCCGCTATCTCGACGCATCCGCCCTCGTGAAACTGGTGGTCGCGGAGCCCGAGAGCGACCCGCTCGCGCGCTTGCTCGGGCCGGAGCCGCGAATCGCGTCGTCCGAGATCGCTGTCACCGAGGTCGTCCGGGCCGTTCGTCTCGCCGACTCCCGGCCGGAAGTCACCGACCGAGCGCGCCGGCGCCTCGAGGAGATCACGCTCGTCGCGCTGACGCGTGACCTGCTCGAGCAGGCTGCGATGACCGCGCCACCGCGTCTCAGAACCCTCGACGCGATCCATCTGGCAACCGCGCTCGAGATCGAGCCAGACGAGTTCCTCGCGTACGACCGCCGCCTGCTCGATGCGGCCGCGGCGGCCGGGCTCAGCGTCGCGTCGCCGGGCGCCTGACGAACGCGAGCGCGATCGTCGTCGCCATCCGCGGGTTCTCCCGCAGCCGCCGCGTCGAGTACTCGTACCAACGAGGTCCGAAGGGGACGTAGACGCGCAGGCGGTGACCGTCGCGGACGAGGCGCGTGGCGACCTCGGGCTTGACGCCGAGCAGGAACTGGAGCTCGTACTCGCCCGGCCCGAGCCCGCGCTCGCGCACGAGGCGCAGGCACTCGGCAAGGAGCGGCTCGTCGTGCGTCGCGAGGGCGACGTAGCACCCGCCGTCGAGCAACGCTCGCACCGTCTCGACGAAGCTCTCGCGGATCTCGTCCGGGTCCGTGAACGCGATCTCCTCCGGCTCGACGTAGATGCCCTTGCACACCCGGACGCTCGGATGCAGCCCGGCGAGCGCGCGAGCGTCGTCGAGCGTCCGCCGCAGCGCCGACTGGAGCACGATCCCGAGGTTCTCGTGACCGTCCTCCCGCAGCTCGCGATAGGTGGCGAGCGTGGCGTCGGTCGTCGACGAGTCCTCCATGTCGATGCGGACGAAGTTCCGGTGCTCCGCCGCGGCGCGGACGACGGCCTCGAGGTTCGCGCGGAAGGCGTCGCGGCCGAGCTCGAGCCCGAGCGCGGTCGGCTTCACGCTGACGTTCGCGTCGAGCCCTTCGGCCCCGATCGCCTCGAGCACGTCGACGTACGCGCGTGCGAATGCCTCCGCCTCCTCCCGGCCAGCAACCTCCTCGCCGAGGACGTCGAGCGTCGCCAGCTTGCCCTCGGCGTTCAGGGCCCGAACGGCCGCGACGGCGTCGGCGAGCTGCTCGCCGGCGATGTACCGGCCGGCCACCACCCGTACGACCCCGCGGGGCACGAGCGGGAGGGCCTTGACGATCGCTCGATCGAGAAGGCTCATGCGGGCCGAAACGGCACGCGGCGCGCGAGAGCTCTAGGCCGTCTCTTCCTCGAGCTCGTCGAGCTCGAGGCTGAGGCCGCCGGAGGTGACGAGGGTCGGCTTCAGGTTGCGCTGGATCGTCTCCTTCGTGATCACGCACTTGGAGACGTCCTTGCGCGAGGGGAGCTCGAACATCACGTCGAGGAGCGCCTGCTCGATGATCGAGCGCAGCCCCCGCGCGCCGGTCTCGCGCTCGAGCGCCCGGTCGGCGATCGACCAGAGCGCGTCCTCGGTGAAGTGCAGCTCGATCGTGTCGTAGTTGAAGAACCGCTGGTACTGCTTGACGAGCGCGTTTCGCGGCTCTAGCAGGATCTTCACGAGATCCTCGCGCGTCAGCTGGTGCACCGCGCAGACGACCGGGAGTCGGCCGATGAACTCCGGGATCAACCCGTACGCGAGCAGATCCTCCGGCATCACCGACGAGAGCAGCTCCGCTCCCTCGACCGAGCGCTTCGACGTGATCTCGGCGCCGAAGCCGACCTGGTTCTTGCCGATCCGTTTCGAGATGATCTTCTCGAGCCCGGCGAACGCGCCGCCGCAGATGAAGAGGATGTTCGTCGTGTCGATCGAGAGGAACTCCTGGTGCGGGTGCTTGCGGCCACCCTGGGGCGGAACCGACGCCACCGTCCCCTCGAGGATCTTGAGCAGCGCCTGCTGGACGCCCTCCCCCGACACGTCGCGCGTGATCGAGGGGTTGTCCGCCTTGCGTGCGATCTTGTCGACCTCGTCGATGTAGATGATCCCGGTCTCCGCCTTCTTGACGTCGAAGTCGGCGGCCTGGATCAGCTTCAGGAGGATGTTCTCGACATCCTCGCCGACGTAGCCGGCCTCGGTCAGCGCGGTCGCGTCGGCGATCGCGAACGGGACGTTGAGGATGCGCGCGAGCGTCTGGGCGAGCAAGGTCTTGCCGCAGCCGGTCGGGCCGAGCAGGAGGATGTTCGACTTCT
>JBBILK010000339.1:0-3929 GCA_037444965.1 Actinomycetota bacterium
GTGCCTCGAGAGCGGCGCCTTCGGGCTCTCGTCCGGTCTCATCTACGCCCCGGGGAGCTTCTCGACCACCGACGAGCTGGCCGCGCTCTCGACGGAGCTCACCCCCTACGACGCCATCTACACGTCCCACGTCCGCGGGTCGAGCGAGACGCTGATGCCCGCCGCCGAGGAGGTCGTCGCCGTCGCCAGGGCAGGGGGCATTCGCGTCCAGCACTCGCACCTCGAGGGCTTCGGAAAGCGCTTCTGGCCGGACGTCGAGCGGGTGCTCGCCCTGCACGAGCAGACGCGCCGCGACGGCATCGACCACGGCTTCGACGTGATCCCCTACACGGCGGCGAACACGACCTTCCTCGCGATCCTGCCCCCGTGGTCGCTCGACGGGGGCGTTCCGAAGCTGCTCGAGCGGCTGCGCGATCCCGAGACCCGAAAGCGGATCAAGCGGGACATCGAGCAGGTGATCCCGCGGTGGCCGACGTGGCGGCCGGGAGGCTGGCCCCACAACCTGGTCGAGGCGACCGGCTGGGACAACGTCTGGATCATGTGGGTCGAGAGCGAGGCGAACAAGAGCTTCGAGGGCAAGAGCCTCCTTCGGCTCGCCGAGGAGACCGGCAAGGACCCGTTCGACGTCGCCGCAGACCTGATCCTGGCCGAGCAGGGGCACGTGACCGCGCTCTACCTCGGCGTGAGCGGCGACCTCCACGAGCAGTGGGCGCTCCGCCAGATCCTCCAGCACCCGAACGCGTCGATCGAGACGGACGCCTTCTCGCTCGGCCGCGGGAAGCCTCACCCGGCGCTCTACGGCTCCTTCCCCAAGGTGCTCGGTCAGTACGTCCGCGAGGAGAAGCTGATGAGCCTGGAGGACGCGGTCCGCAAGATGACCTCGCTCTCCGCCGACCGCTTCCACCTCACGGACCGCGGCCGGCTCCAGGAGGGCTTCTGGGCCGACATCACGGTCTTCGACCCGGACGCCGTCTGGGACCACACGACCTACCTCGAGCCCGATCTGAAGCCGAGCGGGATCGAGTACGTGCTCGTGAACGGCGCCGTCATCGTCGACCGCGGCACGGTGGACACGGAGACGCTGGCGGGGAAGGTGATCAGGCGCCAGGGCGCCTAGAGGCCGGACTCGCAGCGGCCGGCGTACGCTCGTGACTCTGCTGCTCGGGATCGACGTCGGGACGAGCGCGACGAAGGCGGTGCTGGTCGACCCGGCCGGCCGGGTCGTCGCGCAGGCCGAGCGTCCCGCGGAGCTGCACTCGCCGCGCGCCGGTTGGGCCGAGGAGGACCCCGGCGAGTGGTGGGGCAACGTCTGCGAGCTCTGCCGGGAGCTCTGCTGGCACCTCCCGGCAGGCGCGGTCGGGGCGGTCGGAGTGAGCGGGATGGTGCCGGCCGTCGTGCTCCTGGACGACGCGGGGCGGCCGCTCCGCCGCTCGATCCAGCAGAACGATGCGCGCGCCGAGGCCGAGGTGGCGGAGCTGCGCGAGGCGCTGACGGGAGCGGATGTCCTCGGGCGGACCGGCTCGGCCGTGACGCAGCAGTCCGTCGGGCCGACGGCGCTCTGGCTCGCCCGCCACGAGCCGGCGCTCTGGGCCCGGGCGAGGACGGTGCTCGGCTCGTACGACTACGTCGCCTTCCGGCTCACTGGCGAGCGGGGCGTCGAGCGCAACTGGGCGCTCGAGAGCGGCCTCTACGACCTCGGCGCGGGTGCCTTCGCGGACGACCTCTGCCGCGCCGCCGGGATCGACCCCGCGCTGCTCCCACCGCCGAGGCGCCCGGACGAGGTGGTCGGCGAGGTGACGCGGGAGGCTGCCGGAGAGACGGGCCTCCGCGCCGGGACGCCGGTCGTCGCGGGCTCCGCCGATCACGTGGCCTCCGCCTTCGCCGCGGGAGTCGTCGAAGGAGGCGACCTGCTCGTGAAGCTCGGCAGCGCCGGTGACATCCTGCTCGCGAGCGACGAGCCGCTCGTCGACGCGCGGCTCTATCTCGACTACCACCTCGTACCGGGGAAGTTCCTCCCGAACGGGTGCATGGCCGCGTCCGGGACGTTCATCCGCTGGTTCCAGCGCGAGCTCGCCGGCGGCGCGCCGCTCGAGCTCCTCGACGCCGAGGCGGCCGAGGGCGCGGCGGGCGCGAGCGGGATCGTCGCGCTCCCCTACCTGCTCGGGGAGAAGACGCCGGTCAACGACCCGGCCGCCCGCGCCGCGTTCGTCGGCCTGCACCTGGGTCACCGGCGCGGAGACCTGTTCCGGGCGGTGCTCGAGGCGATCGCGTTCGGCTTCCGGCATCACCTCGACGTCTTCGCGGAGCTCGGCCAGGTGCCCCGCCGGGTCCGCGTGACGAACGGCGGCGCCCGCTCGCGGCTCTGGAAGCGGATCGTCGCCGACGTGCTCGGGCACCCGCTCGAGAGCCTGGCCGCCGCCCAGGGCTCCGAGCTCGGCGCAGCCTTCGCCGCGGGGATGGGCGTCGGCGCCTTCGACGGCTGGAACGAGATCGACCGCTTCGTCGAGGTCGCCGAGACCGTCGAGCCGGACCCCGCCGTCCGCGAGCGCTACGACGAGCTCTACGCTGCGTATCGCGAGCTCTACCCGGCGCTCGAACCGGTGCTCGAGGCCGTTCGCCGCGCAGGTGCAGGATAGTCATCGACCCGAGGGGGTACTCATGCCGGACCCGGCCGTCCACCCGTACATCCCGAACACGGTGCCGCGCGTGCGCGCCGAGATGCTCGCCGCGGTCGAGGCCGAGGACATCGAGGAGCTCTACGGGGCGATCCCCGAGCGGCTGCGCTTCCGTGGGCAGCTCGATCTCCCGCCGCCGCTCCGGTCGGAGTACACGCTCCGTCGCCACCTCGAGTCGGTGCTGGCGAGGAACACGAGCTGCGCGGACGTGCTGAACTTCCGGGGCGGAGGCTGCTGGCAGCACTACGTTCCCGCCGTCTGCGACGAGATCGCCAATCGCGCTGAGTTCGTCACCGCCTACTACGGCGAGGTGTACACCGACCACGGCCAGCGCCAGGCGCTGTTCGAGTTCGCGAGCATGCTCGGGGAGCTGCTCGAGCTGGATGCCGTCAGCATGCCCCAGTACGACTGGGGGGCCGCTGCGGCGACGACGATCTCGATGGCCTCGCGGCTGACGGGCCGCGGGGTCGCGCTCGTGCCGGAGTCGCTCTCGCCGGAGCGGCGCTCGATCATCGAGGGCTACTGCGCCCCCCGGCTGCGGCTCGAGACGGTCCCGTTCGACCGCGAGACCGGCCTGCTCGAGCTGGGGCCTCTCGAGGCGCTGCTCTCCGACGAGACGGCCTGCGTCTACGTCGAGAGCCCCGGCTACCTCGGGACGATCGAGACCCGGGCCGAGACGATCGGGGAGCTCGCCCACGCTGCGGGGGCGCTCCTCGTCGTCGGCACCGACCCGCTCTCCCTCGGCGTCCTGGAGGCGCCGCCGCGGTACGGGGCCGACCTGGTCTGCGGCGAGCTCCAGCCGCTCGGGATCCACATGCACTACGGGGGCGGCCTCGCGGGATTCCTGGCCTCCCGGGACGACGACCGTATCATCGCCGAGTACCCGACCTTCCTCGTCGGGATCGCCCCGACGGCGGCCGAGGGCGAGTACGGCTTCGGCGATCTCGGCTGGGAGCGGATGTCGTACGACCAGCGCGGCGAGTCGGTCGAGTACACGGGCACGGTGCAGCAGCTCTGGGCGATCGTCGCCGGCGTCTACCTCGCCTACCTCCGGCTCCCGCAGTCCTCGGACCTCTGGAACGAGCACTACGGCCGCGTGCTGCTCCTGAAGAGCGCGCTCGTCGCCCTTGCGCTCTCCTGCTCGGCGTTGCGCTGGCGGCACCATTCGTCCGCTCGCTGCATGACCTCGACGAGCCCGCGCCGGACCGCGCGCGCCTCGAGGTCGAGCGGGCCAGCTAGTCTCGAGCCGTGAGC
>JBBILK010000340.1:0-3926 GCA_037444965.1 Actinomycetota bacterium
ATCCAGACGGCGAGCACGATCGTGACGATCCCCCCGAGCCAGAGGTAGACGACCGCCTTGTTGATCGAGAGGATCCCGAGGTCGACCCAGGTCTCGAGAGTGAACTCCTCCTCGGGATGGAAGTCCTCCTGGGCCGCGAGCAGGAACGCGGTCACCGCTTCGCGCTCCCGGAGAAGTAGGAGGTCAGGCTGAGCGCGAGCTCGACGGAGTAGGCGGCCGCGTACACGAGGGCTCCCGCGAGGCCGAGATCCGGGTCGATCGTCGCGATCACGATCGCGACGACCATGAGTGCGATCCCCCGCCCCATCATCCCGAACGCGGCGACGCCGGAGCCGCGCAGGCTCGGGTCGCCGATCCCGGCCCGCTGGAGCAGGAGACCGAGCACCTGGCCCGCCACCCAGAGAGCTGCTCCGAGCGCCCAGCCGCCGAGCGACCAGCCGGCCGCGACGAAGACGGGAAGCGCGAGCACGACGACGAGCCCGCCGGCGACCACGGGCATGCGCCGGTCCGGCACGGGGCGCGGCGAGATGAGCGCCACGTTCAGGCGCCTCTGAGCTCGAGCCGGGCGGGCTGCACCACGTGCGGGACCAGGGTCATGAGGCCGCCGCGCAGCTTACCTCAAAGCCGACTTCGTGACAGGCTGAATCGTCGGCAGAGCGGCCGATTCAGCCGAGAACGAGCCGACTTTGTACGTGCTACGCCGTCTTGCGGGCTCGACGCTGCTCGGCTTCCTGGCGCCAGATGCCCCACTCCCGGATCCGGCGCAGCTTCAGGATCTCGAGCAGCACGATCATGTACACGGACGCTGCGACGGCGGCGAAGGCGATGAAGGAGACGAGCACGGTGGGCCACAGGTTCCACTGCCCGTGCGCCCGGAAGGGCACGAACCGGGTGGCGAGCGCGGCGCCGGCGAGGATCAGGCACCACGCCCAGATGTAGAGCACGGTCCGGCGCTGCGAGAAGCCGATGTTCGCGAACCGGTGGTGGAGGTGCCAGGCGTCCGCGCGGTAGACCGGCAGGCCGTGCTTCAGCCGCTTCGCGACGACGAACGACGTGTCGATGATCGGGACGGCGAGCGCGAGCAGCGGAACGAAGAGGGCCACGGTCGCGGCCGTCTTCAGCAGCCCCTGGATCGAGACGGTGGCCAGGGTGAAGCCGAGCAGCATCGCCCCCGAGTCGCCCATGAAGATCCGGGCCGGGTAGAAGTTGTGGCGCAGGAAGCCGAAGCAGGCACCGGCGACGATCGCCGAGACGACCGCCGCCTCGGGCTTCCCGAGCGAGAGGGCGATCACCGCGAAGGTCCCGCCCGCGATGCCGCAGATCCCGGCTGCGAGCCCGTCCATCCCGTCGACGAAGTTGACCATGTTCATCAGCGCGATGATCCAGACGATGCTGACCGAGTACGCGAGCCAGTCGGGGAGATCGTGGACGCCGAGGAACGGGAACGTGAAGCGGTCGAGCACGATCCCGAAGCCGACGGCGATCGCCGCTGCCGCGAACTGCCCGGTCAGCTTCCCCCACCACGGCAGGCCGACGAAGTCGTCGACGACGCCGACCGTCGTCGCGACCGCCGCGCCGAGGAGGAGGCCACGGTACGGCCCGTCGAGCGGCAGGAAGGCGAGCGCGGGGACGATGAGGCCGAGGAAGAGGGCGAGGCCGCCGAGGCGCGGAACCGGTCGCTGGTGGATGCGCCGCTTCTCCTCCCCCGGCTGGTCGACGACCCCGAAGACACGCGCCACGCGCCCGACGGCAGGCGTGAGCACGAGCACGATCGCGAGCGCCGCGAGGAACCCCCAGAGGACGTCCTGGTGGTCCTTGAATGTCTCGAGCATCGCCTAGAGGGTATTCGAGCCGTCCATCACATGCCCTACCGTGTTCCGTAGAGGCGGTCGCCGGCGTCGCCGAGGCCGGGCACGATGAACCCGCGCTCGTTGAGGCCGCGGTCGACCGCCGCGACGACGATCCTCACCTCCGGGTGGTCGCGATGGATGCGCGCGATCCCCTCCGGCGCCGCGATCAGCGCGATCAGCCGCACGGACTCGGCCCCTGCCTGCTTGACGATGTCGACGGCGGCCGCGGTCGAGTTCCCGGTGGCGAGCATCGGATCGAGCAGGATCACGTCCCGGGCGGCGATGTCCTGCGGCAGCTTGACGTAGTACTCGACGGGCTCGAGGGTCTCCTCGTCGCGGTAGAGGCCGATGAAGCCGACCCGGGCCCCGGAGACGAGCGAGAGCACGCCGTCGAGCATCCCGACCCCGGCGCGGAGAATCGGGCAGACGGCGACCTTCTTCCCCGAGATCCGCTCGACCTCCGTCTCCTCGTTCGGCGTCTTCACCCGCACGAGCTCCGTCGCGAGGTCCTTCGTCGCCTCGTAGGTGAGGAGCAGCGTCAGCTCGTTCACGAGCTGACGGAACATCTGGGTCGTCGTCGTCTCGTCGCGCAGGAGGCCGAGCTTGTGCCGCACGAGCGGATGCGTCACCTCGATGACGCGGCCGCGGTCGTCGCCAGCCGCGCCCTCGCTCATCGCACGTACGTCGGGTAGCCGCGGAAGCCCGGGTAGAGGGGGCGTCTCTCGCAGAGCGCCCGGCTGCGGGCCCGCAGAGCGCCGGGGTCGGCGCCCTCCGCCAGGGCCTCGACGATGATCGCCGCGACCTCGCGCAGGTCGCTCTCGTCGAAGCCCCGCATCGTCACCGCGGGCGTCCCGAGCCGGACGCCGGAGGCGACGGTCGGCGGCCGCTCGTCGTAGGGGACGGTGTTGCGGTTGACCGTGATCGCCACCTCGTGGAGACGATCCTCGGCGTCCTTGCCGGTCCACGTGCTGCGGCGCAGGTCGAGCTGGACGAGGTGGGTGTCCGTCCCGCCCGTGAGCAGGTCGAGCCCGCCCTCGAGCAGCCCTTCGGCCAGCGCGTCCGCGTTCGCCCGGATCTGCGCCTGGTAGGCCCTGAACGGCTCCGAGGCTGCGATCGCGAAGCAGGTCGCCTTCGCGGCGATCGTGTGCAGCAGCGGGCCGCCCTGCAGGCCGGGGAAGATCGCCCGGTCGACCGCCTTCGCGTGCTCCTCCTTGCAGAGGATGAACCCGCTTCGCGGGCCGGCGAGCGTCTTGTGCGTGGTCGAGGTGACGAAGTCGCAGTGCGGCACCGGGCTCGGGTTGAGGCCGGCGGCGACGAGCCCCGAGAAGTGCGCCATGTCGCAGAGCAGGTAGGCGCCGACCTCGTCGGCGATCTCCCGGAAGCGGTCCGCCTCGATCGCCCGCGGGTAGGCCGAGCCGCCGCAGACGATCAGCCTGGGCCGGTGCTCGGTCGCGAGGCGGCGAACCTCGTCGAAGTCGATCAGCCCCGTCTCGCGGTCGACCCCGTAGGACGCGATCGTGTAGAGGCGTCCCGAGAAGTTCACCTTCAGCCCGTGCGTCAGGTGCCCGCCGTGGTCGAGGCGCATCGCGAGGATCGTGTCGCCCGGCTCGAGGCAGGCGTAGTACACGGCCATGTTCGTCGCCGCGCCGGCGTTCGGCTGGACGTTCGCGTGCTCGGCGCCGAACAGCGCCTTCGCGCGCGAGATCGCCAGCCGCTCGATCTCGTCGACGACCTCGCAGCCGCCGTAGTAGCGGGCGCCCGGATAGCCCTCGGCGTACTTGTTGGTCGGCACCGAGCCGACCGCCTCGAGCACGCTCGGCCAGGTGAAGTTCTCCGAGGCGATCAGCTCGATGTGCGTCCGCTGGCGCTCGAGCTCCCGCTCGACGAGCGCGGCGATCTCCGGGTCGATCTTCGCGAGACCGGCCGTGCGCAGCGTCTCGAGCGTGTCGATCGTGGCCGCCATGTCTCGCGCATCGTAGTCGCCGCCGCCGCCGGTCGGGCTACGCGACGGCCGCGCGGGCGCGCTCGAGCGCGTCTGCGGCGGGTACCGCGCCCTCGCGCAGGACGAGCGGCTCC
>JBBILK010000341.1:0-1701 GCA_037444965.1 Actinomycetota bacterium
CGACGAACTTGACGAAGCCCCCCGTCTCGCCCATGGCCCGCGCCCGGCCGACCCTCGCCATCTCGTGCTTACCGACCTTCACCCTGCGTCCCCGGCCCGCCGCCTCCTCGGCGGTGAGCCCGACGCTTGCGATCTCGGGGTCGGTGAAGATCGCGCCTGGCACGCGGTCGAGCGAGTAGCGGCGGTGCTCCCCGCCGAGCGCGTTCGCGACCGCGATGCCGGCGGTGTAGGTGGCGAAGTGCGTGTGCTGGACGCGGCCCAGCACGTCGCCGATCGCGAAGACGCCGGGCGCGCTCGTCCGCAGCCCATCGTCGATCACGATCCCCTGGTCGGGGTCGCCTTCGATTCCGGCCTCGTCGATGCCGAGCTGGCCGAGGTCGTGCGGCCTGCGGCCGGTGGCGACAAGCAGTGCGTCGCCTTCGAGCGTGCGGCCGTCGCTCGTCTCGAGGACGGTCACGCCGGCTCGGCGCTCGACGCGTCGCGCCGAGGTCCCGGTCAGGATCTCGAGGCCCTCGTCCCGCAGGATCTCCTCGACCGCCTGGGAGATCTCGGCGTCCTCTCGCGGAGCCAGGCGGCGGTTGCGCTGAACGATCGTGACCCGGCTTCCGAAGCGGTGGAAGGTCTGCCCGAACTCGAGCCCTTCAGCGCCGCCCCCGAGCACGATCAGCCGCTCCGGTAGCTCCTCGAGATCCATGACCGTCTCGTTCGTGAGGTAGGGGACCGCATCGAGACCGGGGATCGCAGGCACGTGGGGCTGGACGCCGGAGGCGAGAATCACTCGCCGGCTCTCGAGCTCGCGCCCACCGACGCCGATCTTGCCCCGGCTGTGGAACCGTGCCCAGCCACGGATCAGCTCGATCCGTGGGTTACCGTCCAGGCTGCGCTCGAGACCCCCGCGCACGGCGGACACGAGCCGGTTCTTGCGGGCGACGATGCTCTGGAAGTCGACCTCCACCTCCGCGTGGAAGCCGAACTCGGCTCCGCGGCGGGCGGTGTGGATCGCTTCGGCGGACCTGACCAGGGCCTTGGTGGGGATGCACCCCACGTTGATTCAGGTACCGCCGACCGTGCCCGCTTCGATCAGCGCCACCCGAGCGCCGCGCGCCGCAGCGCGGTTGGCGGCCGCGACGCCGCCCATGCCGGCACCGATCACGATCAGGTCGTATTCCTGGCCCATCGAAGCTCCTCACGCTGGCTCGGCATCACGTGCTATATTGATATCTTCTTATATCAGAGAAACCTCTTACACTGATGCAAACTGCTCCCTTCCGACTTCCCGAGGCTCCAGCCAGAACCGACCTCGTGGCCAAGTATTTCCGGGGTCTCGGCGATCCGATTCGACTCCGAATCCTCGAGCTGCTGCGCGACGAGGGCGAGCTCTCGGTCGGCGAGATCGTCGAACGCCTGGCGGTCGCGCAGCCGAAGGTGTCCAACCACCTCGCCTGCCTTCGCTGGTGCGGCTTTGTCGCAACCCGCCGCGAGCACCGGGTCGTCTACAACCGGATCGCCGACGAGCGCGTAGCCGAGATGCTCGACCTCGGGCACGCGCTGCTCGAGGAGAACGCCGAGCACGTCGCGGCCTGCTGTCGCATCGATGAGAACCCGTAGCCCGCTGGTCGAGATTCTCGTTTTCGACGGCTGCCCGAACGCAACCGGCGCACTCACGCTCGTCGAGCAGGTCGCAAGCGAGCTGGGTGTGAA
>JBBILK010000341.1:1716-2950 GCA_037444965.1 Actinomycetota bacterium
CAAGCAAGTTCTCGTCGACGACCCGGTAGAGGCCGAGCGACTCCGTTTTCTCGGCTCGCCCACGATCCGTGTCGACGGGCGAGACGTCGAGCCAGGTGCCGCCGCCCGGACCGACTACACCATGTCCTGCCGCGTGTACCGCGACCGAGACCGCCTGACCGGGCTACCGCCGCACGACTGGGTCCGGGCGGCGTTCGCGCGGGCGGATCGCACGACCGCCCCCTGACCGAGCTGCCACACGGATCCTGCGTGTCAGCCGCCGACGATCCGAGCGTCCGGACGAAAGGCCGCGACGGCGAACCAGAAGGGAGTGTCGAAGGCCACGGGCTCGCCGGTCGGGACGGAGCGCACGATCGCGGAGCCGGCGGTGCGCCCCGCGGCGATGTCGCCCGAGTCGAGCGCCGAGCGAACGCCGGGAACCCAGCTCACCTCGAAACGCTCGCCGCCGACGTCGAGCTCGATCGTCCCGGCCGCCTCGAGCGCGGAGAACGGGATCACGGCGACGTCGCCGCTGTGTTCGAGGAGGACCACTCGCTCCTTCGACGGCAGGCGGTCGTCGTCGAGGTTGGCGGCCGGGAAGAACGGAGGGGAATCGACGTCGTCGTAGCCGGCGTAGGGGTTGGACCCGTAGGGCCGGGGATTGCCGGTGTCCCGCGAGAGCACCTCCCCGTCGGGGTGCCGGGAGGCGAAGTCCTCCCAGGCGACGATCCTGGCCGGAAGCTGGGCCAGCTTTGCCCCGGCGAGCTCGCCGACGACCGCCTCGCCGCCGAACTGCTGCCACCAGCTCTCCGTCTGACGGTCGTACATGACGAGGTCCGAGTTGCGGAGGTTGCCGGTCGTGCCGAAGTCGAGCACGCGGTCGCCCAGCCGGCGGTCGAAGACGAGCGCGGTGTTGCACAGTGGACAGAAGGTGACGGCGACCGGCGTGCCGGCAACCACGTCGTTGACGATCTCGTGCCAGATCAGGATCTGGATCGGGTAGGCCCGTGCTGTCCCGCTCAGCTCGAGCTCGATCACCGGCTCCCGCTCTTCGAGCCACTCGTCCGCGTCGGCGACGGGTACGAACCGCGGCTCGTCGACGGCGGGGATGCCGTCCTTCCCCGGCCCGCCGCTCGCGAACTCGCCGAGCGGCACCGTGTGCCGGTCGAAGTCCGTCCGCCAGCCTCCGGTCGGGACCCCCAGGATGTCGTCCGCGGGGCTCGCCGGGGGGTCGGCGGCGGCCTCGGCGGCCGGT
>JBBILK010000341.1:2960-3918 GCA_037444965.1 Actinomycetota bacterium
AGGCGACGCCGCCTCCTGCCCGGGACCGCCGCAGGCCGCCGCGAGGAGCAGGATTCCCGCCGCCGCGAGGAGGTAGCCTCTCATCTCACCGTTCGATGCGCCCGGCGCGCAAGGAGACGCACGTGAGATGAGGCTCGGCGAACCGGCACCGCCGTTCTCGCTTCCGACCGCCGACGGCGGGATCGCCTCGCTCGCCGACCTCCGCGGCCGCGTCGTCCTGATCGAGTTCTTCCGGCACCTCCACTGACTGCCCTGCCAGGAGCACCTCGTGCAGGTGCAGGAGGCGGTTTCCGGGCTCGGCGGCGTCGAGGTCGTCGCGATCCTTCCGGGCGAGCCGGCACTCCTGCGGGAGCTCCGCGACCGGATCGGTCTCCGGGTGCGCCTTCTCGCCGACCCGTCGTGGGAGACGTACGACGCCTACGGGTTTCGCCGCGGCAGCGTCAGGGAGGTGTGGCTATCGCCGGACACCTGGGCGGCGTACGCGAGGCTCGTGAGCAGGGGACGGCGGCCGAGACGCCCTCGCCAGGACCCCCGCCGGCTCGGCGGCGACGTGATCGTCGATCCCGAGGGGCGCCTCGCGTGGGTGTACCGGAGCCGAAACCCGGCCGACCGCCCGTCCACCGCGGAGCTCCTGCGCCAGATCGCCTCGGCCGGCTAGCCACCGGACTGGCGAACGAGCGGCGCGAGGTCGCCGCGCTCCAGCAGGCCTCGCCACGTGCCTGGACTCTGCTTCGGGACGAGGCGACCGCTGATCAGCACCGCTCGCTCCCCGACCACCTCGACCGAGATCTCCTCGAGGAGGTCGCCGAAGGTCTTCGGGCCTTCGCCGGTCAGCTTCAGGGTGTCGAGCTTCGCGCGGAACCTCTCGGCATCGGCTTCTGCCTGCTCGGGCTTTCCGTAGACGAGAACGAGCTCGAGCACCCGCTCGTCCGGCCCCCGGTCGTCCGTGCCGGCGCCG
>JBBILK010000342.1:0-3916 GCA_037444965.1 Actinomycetota bacterium
TCGATCCCGGTCTTGCCGCCGATCGCGGCGTCGACCTGGCCGACGAGCGTCGACGGCACCGGCACCCAGTCGACCCCGCGCAGCCAGCAGGCGGCGACGAAGCCGGCAACGTCGGTCGTGCAACCGCCGCCGAGCGCGACGACGACGCCCGAGCGGTCGATCCCGAGCTCGTCCCAGAGCCGCCGGCAGACGTCGAGCGACTTCGCGGCCTCGCCGGACGGCACCGTGTGCGTGGAGGCGAGCCGTCCGCCGAGCGTCGGCCGGTGCAGCTCGAGGACGCGTTCGTCCGCGATCAGCGCGACGCGACTGTCCCCGGGAACGTGTGCGTCCAGCCGCGACAGGGCGCCGCGCTCGACGACGATCCCGCCCGCCGCGAGCAGCACGCCGTCCGCGTCGGCGGCGACGGCGTCGGCGACCTCGCGGTAGACGGGATCGCGCTCCTCGTAGAGCCGGCGGAACGTCTCCTCGTCCTGGGCGAGCGGGCGGCTCGTCCGCGAGACGCGAAGCCACGCCTCCTCGACGTCGATCTCGAGGAGGACGGTGAAGGCGCGCTTGACGAGCGCCTCCCGGGTCTCCGGGCGCATGACCGCGCCCCCGCCGAGGGCGAGCACGTGCGGCTCGGGGCGCTCCAGGAAGCGCTGCGTCAGCTCCGCTTCGGCGTTGCGAAACCAGAGCTCGCCGCGCTCCGCGAACAGCTCCGGGATCGTCAGCCCCTCCTGCTGCTCGAGCTGGACGTCGAGGTCGACGAACGGGCGCCCGAGCTGCCGGGCGACGTCCGCCCCGATCGTCGTCTTGCCCGCGCCCATGAAGCCGACGAGGGCGAGGTGGCGGTCGAGCGCCGGGCCCACGCTCAGCCCCGCGGCGACCAGTCGATCCGCTCGACGTAGGCGCGGTGCGCGGCGACGAAGTCGCCGATCGCGTCGCCGCCGAACTTCTCTCTCGCGGCCCGGGCGAGCTCGAAGGCGACGACCGCCTCGGCGACCACCGCGAGCGCCTCGACGGCGCTCACGTCGGAGCGCTCGACGAGCGCCTGCGCCGGCTCGCGGGTCTCGAGGTCGACGGACCGGAGCGGGCGCATCAGCGTCGGCAGCGGCTTCATCGCCGCCCGGACGACGACCTCCTCGCCGTTCGAGACGCCGGCCTCGATCCCGCCCGCGCGGTTCGTCTCGCGGAAGTAGCCCCGCTCGTCGCGGAAGATCTCGTCGTGCGCGGCGGCGCCCCGCTCGGAGGCGAGCGCGAAGCCGTCGCCGACCTCGACGCCCTTCACCGCCTGAGTGCCGAGGAGCGCCCACGCGAGGCGCGCGTCCAGCCGCTCCTCCTTCGTCGCGTACGAGCCGAGCCCCGGCGGGACGCCGCGCGCCCGCACCTCGACGATCCCGCCGAGCGTGTCCTTGTCCTTCCGGGCCGCGTCGATCGCTTCCCGGATCGGCTCCTCGCCGCGCGCGCCGCCCACCTCGAGCGTCGAGCCCTCGACCTCCACCCCGATCGCCGCGAGCAGCGCCTTCGCGACCGAGCCGGCGGCGACGATCGCCGCCGTGTGCCGGGCGCTCGCGCGCTCGAGCGCGTCTCGGACGTCGGGGAGGTCGTACTTCATCACCCCCGCCAGGTCGGCGTGCCCCGGGCGGGGCAGCGTCACCGGCTTCGTGCCCTTCCCGTGCGGCTCGCCCTCCGGCGGCCAGGGGCTCATTCCCCACGTCCAGTTCTTGTGGTCGCGGTTGCGGACGACGAGCGTGAGCGGCGTCCCGAGCGTCCGCCCCTGCCGCAGCCCCGAGAGCACTTCGACCTCGTCCGTCTCGAGCTGCTGCCGCGGGCTGCGCCCGTAGCCCTGCTGGCGCCGCCACAGGTCGTGGTCGATCGCCTCGCGGTCGAGCACGAGCCCGGCCGGAAGGCCGGTCACGATCGCGACGAGCGCGGGCCCGTGCGACTCGCCCGCGGTGGTCAGGGTGAGCGTCACGCCGCGAAGACCAGAGCTAGGTGAGCGCTGGGGCGAGATCCTCGGCGCCCAGCCGGATGTGGATGTCGATCTTGCCGTCGCGCTCGACGAGCCACTTCGCGTTCACCACCGTGATCCCGATCACGCGGTCATCGTCGTCGTAACGGACAAGATGACCCTGTGGTGTAGCCTCCTGCCGCGCCGCGTCTCTCGGTTCGCCAGTGCTCAGGTAGAGCACGTCGGCCTCCGAGTCGTAGCTGACGTGGTCGAACTCGAAGTTGCCGAGTCTGACGACCGTCATGGCTCGTTGTCCTGGCCGAACGCAGTCACCACGAAGGCGGGAGATTCACGGAAGTCCACTACGACCCGCAGCCAGCGGGACGGCCCCTTCCGCTCCGCGAAGTACCGCTCGCGCCCCGGTCGCTCGTCGGCTTCTCGGTGCAGGGGATGTGTGATCGTCTCCGCAACGGCTCTCTCGTATCGTGCCATGTCCTGATGGTGGCGCAGCACGTGTTGCCACTGTTCGTCCTTCAAGACAACGGTTCGGCCGTCAGGTTCGACGACCTTGAAGCGAATCCCCTGTTCATGCGTCACCGAAAAGACGAGAGGCTCGCCCTCCGTGCCCGGGAGTGCCCACTACCGGCCAACCGGCGGCGTGTCCTCGAGCTCCTCGGGGGTGGCGGGCCCCTCTCCCTCGAGCGCGCCCACGAGATCGAGCTCGGACAGCGATCCTGCCAAGGCCTCCTCGCCGACGGCCTTCTCGATACGAAGGCCGTCTCCCTCGAGCGTGACAACCACCTCCACGCCCGGCTCGAGGCCTAGAGCGTCACGCAGCGGCCCCGGAATCACGACCTCGCCGTTCGCGCCAACCCGAGTCGTCATGCCCGCAGAATAGCCGGCATCCTGCCCGTGGCAGCGCGATGCCCGCGAGCCTGACGGCGCTCACGCGCCGAGGACGGAAGGCTCGCTCTCGTGCGCCTGCGCGGCGTGCTCGCACAGGCGCGCGAGCTCGCGGTCGAGATGCCAGACGACGACCTCGCCGGCCTGCGCGGCACAGCCGACGACGAGGAAGTCGACCGCCGGCAGGCGATGGGCGCCGTGCGTCGTTGCGGCCAGGCTTCGCTGCAGCTCGAACGCCCGCGTGGCCGCCGCCTCGCTGAGCGGAAGCCACTCGAGCGGCGCGAGCACCTGCGCGAGATCTTCCTCGTACTCGGCCCCGTTTCGCGCACTGTGCAGGACCTCGAGGGCGACCGGGACACAGGTGACGACCTCGTCCCGCCCGATACGGTCGGCGAGCTTCGCCCGAAGGGGGGCGTTCCGCTTCGCCCACGCCCAGATCGTCGAGTCGGCCAGGTAGCGCGGCACTACCGGCCTGGATCGGTCCGAACTCGGCGTAGCTCTGCGAGCTCCTCCGGAGTCGGCGCGCTGAAGCGCCCTTGCCGGACACGCTCGGCCGCCCGGGCGAGCAGGGCCTGCCGTCCGACGCGCTCGAGCGCGGCGTTCACGGTCTCCTTGAACCCCTGCGTCCCGAGAGCGTCGCGGGCGCGATCGTATGCGTCGAGATCGATGTCGATGGTCGTTCGATGGTACGGCATGATATGTGTCCGGAGTATAGCCAAATTGAAACAACTCTGCTATACGATGCGTACCGCGCGCCGCATCACCTCGACCGGCGCCGGGACGCCCGTCCAGCGCTCGAATGAGGCTGCGCCCTGGCGGACGAGCACCTCGAGGCCGTCGACGACGCCCGGGCAGCCGGCCTCCCGAGCGGCGCGCACGAGCGCGGTCTCGCGCCCGTCCGGAAGGTAGGCGAGGTCGACGACCTGCTGGCGTGCCAGCGGCTGCACACAGAGCTCCTCTTTCAGGGGCGTCCCGTTCACGAGGATGTCCGCCTGCGCCGCAGTGGGCGGCCACTCCCCCACCGCGCCCGCCGTCCCGACGAGGCGCGCGAGCTGCCCGGCCTGCTCCCGCCGCCGCGCGGCG
>JBBILK010000343.1:0-3904 GCA_037444965.1 Actinomycetota bacterium
GTCGAGATCGACGAGGCCGCGCAGCAGCGCGAGCACGAGCGCGATCGTGTGCTCGGCCACCTCCTCGGTGCAGTAGTCCGAGACGTTCGAGCACCAGACGCCGGCGGCCGCGAGCGCCTCGACGTCGAGGTTATCGAACCCCGTCGAGTTCGTCGCCACGGCCTCGAGCCTCGGCAGGCGCCCGAGCTCCTCGCGACCGACGCGCACGTCGGGGCAAACGAGCAGTCCGACCACGTCGTCGCCGTCCGGTCGGTCGGCGCGCTCCACGACGACGTTCGCCTCGCGGAGCACCCCCTCGGCCCAGGCGGGCTCCCAGGTCGGGTCGACGACGAGCACGCGCCGGCGCTCAGGCACGGCTCTTGACTGCAGACGGCTTCGAGAGGAAGTCCGCGTAGTCGAGCTCGCGGTAGGGCGTCGAGCACGGGTGGCCGTCGGCGAGCCAGACGCGGCGGGAGTCGAGCTCCATCACGACGGACGCGACGGTGGAGCCCCGCTCGACCGGGTGGTCACGCTCGTCGGCGTGGCAGCAGACGCTCGAGGGGTAGTTGGCGTGGTCGGCGAGCGCGAGCGTGAACGTCTCGGGCGAGAGCAACGGACGCGCCGCCTCGACCGCAGCCTTGACGCGTTCGAGCCGGAACGGGCTGTCCGGCATCACCCAGAGCCCGACGTCCTTGCCCTCGAAGGCGGACGAGCGGAAGTGGTTCGTGTGGAGGAGCACCCCGCGCTCCGGGAAGAGGAGGAGGAGACGCGAGAAGTCGCCCGGCGCCGCCTCGACGTCGACCGCGATCCCGTCCTCGTGGGCGACGAGGTAGTTCGCCGACGAGGAGCGCGGCCTGCGCTGCAGCGCGGCGAGCGCGTCGGAGAGGTTCTCCGCGTCGAGGATCGCCCTCAGGGCGACGTGGTACGGAACCCCGGGGACGCCCCTGTCGGCCTCGGTCGCGAGCGCGTTCGTGGCGAGCCCGATCCCGGAGGAGTTGAGGCCGGTCTTCGCGAGCAGGCCCGCCTCGACGACGGTGACGAAGTCGGGGCCCTTGTCCTGGCGCGCCTCGAGCACGAGCACCGTGTCGAACGAGTGGAGCAGCCAGTCCCAGTTCTGGCCGACCAGCGTCGTCCCGCTTGCGGACGCCTCGGGGAGGACGGCGAACGCGCTGCAGCCGTCGAGCTTGAGCCCCGCCTCGGCGACGGCCAGGCGGGCCTTCGCCGAGTACATGACCTCGGTGCGCGTGTTGAGCGCGAGGACGTCCTCGAAGCGAAGCGACGCCCCCTCGGCGATTCCGCGCAGCTCTTCGACGTACCGCGGCTCGAAGCCGGCGATCGGCTGCTCGAAGGCCCGCGACTCCTCGACCACGCGCTCCCAGCTCCAGCCCGTGTAGTGGGCGAACACCTCGGCGTACGCCTCGATCGAGCGCCTGACGAGGGCTCGAGCCTCCTCGCCGTACTGGCGACCCCGCTCGCGCGGCCCGCCCTCGACCCTCACGTGCGGATAGGCCATTCCCGGATTCTACGAGTGGCGGTCGCCGCGGTCGTTCGCCATACTCGCTGCCGTGAGGCTCGCAGCGCTGCTCGCTCTCGCACTCACCCTCGCCGTCGCCTGCGGCGGCGGCACGGAGCGGGCCGAGCCGCCTCCGACGCTGCCTGCTGAGGCCGTTCCGGGGCTCGGGAGCCGGGCCCGGACGCTCGACGCGACCGCGCTCGCCGCGGACTCGTTCGCGCCGGACGACCTGGAGCGGGTGCTCGAGCAGGCCGGCTACGTGGCCGGCAACGAACGCGAGTTCACGGGCCGGTCGGACACCTTCGACCGGGTGGTCGCCCGCGCCCTTCGTTTCACGAGCCCGGAGGGCGCCGACGCGTACCTCGCCTGGCTCGCGGGCCACGCCGAGGAGATCCTCGGCCAGGTCGAGGCGAGGCCGGCTCTCGCACTGGGAGAGTCCGGCCTCCTTTTCTCCCTCGTTCCCTGCGGGTCGTGCAAGAAGGAGCTGCCGACGCTGCTCGCAGCCTGGCGCCGGGACGACACCGTGCTCTTCCTGCTCGCCGCCGGCCGCGGCGCGAGCCGGGAGTCGGTCTCGACGCTCGGGCGCGAGCTCGACCGCCTCGGCGGCTGACGCGGCCCGGCCGTCTCGTCATCGGCGCTCCCGCTCCCAGACCACGCGTCCTCCGATCACCGTCAGGTCGACGGGGATCGACGGGAGCTCGTCGACCGGGGTCTGCCAGGGATCCCGGCCGAGCACGACGAGATCGGCCAGCTTCCCGGGCGCGAGCACCCCGCGGTCGTCCATGTGACAGGCGAAGGCCGCGTCGGCCGTGAAGGCCCGCAGCGCCGCGTCGAGGTCGATGCGCTCGTCGGGCGCAAGGACGGTGCCGCCGCGCGTGCGGCGGGCGAGCGCGCACCAGATACCGTGGAACGGATTGGCCGCTTCCGGCTGCGTTCCCGTGCAGTCGCTGTTCCCGGGTACGCGAAAGCCGAGCCTGTGCAGCGAGGCGAGCGGCGAGCACGAACCCTCCGGATCGGCATCGCCGTAGCTCCAGACGAACTGCGGCGTCGCCACGGGAATCACGCCGAGGCGGCGTGCCCGCCCGAGCAGCTGCGGGTCGGGAGCGAGGTCGCCGAGGTGCTCGATCCGGTGGCGATGGTCCTGCCGGGGGGCCCGCTCGAGCGCGCGCTCGAGCGCCGTCAGCGCCATCGCCGCCGCCTCTCGCGTCGGGGCGACGTGCATCCAGAGCTGCAGCCCCGCCTCGTGGACTACCCGCACGACCTCGTCGAGCTCCTCCTGGTCCCACTTGAGATCGGAGCCGGGGCGGCCGGAGGCGTCGATGCCGGCTCCGTCGACGAAGAGCTTGACGCCCCCGATCGAGAGCCACTCGTCGCCGAAGCCGGTCTCGAGGCCGGTGCCAGCGAGCTCGTCGACCGAGAGCAGGCGCGGCACGTGGTACCAGAGTCGCAATCGCGCCGGGAGCTCGTCCCGCCGGCGCAGCGCCTGGAAGGCGCGAATCCCGTCCGCCGTGAAGGGGATCTCGCCGATCGAGGTGACCCCCCTCGCGGTGAAGAGCGAGCGACCGAGGTCGCGGACGGCCGCGGCCGCCCGCTCGACCCCGTAGCGCGGGAGCGGAAGCCAGTCCCACAGCTCGGTCGCACGGCCCCGCTCGAGGTCGAGCGAGGCGCCGCGCGGAGGTTCTGTACCCCCGAGCAGACCGGTGACCTCGAGCGCAAGGGTGTTCAGCGTGCAGACGTGGAGACCCGACAGGACGACAGCGGGCCGGTCGGGCACGGCCGCGTCCAGGTCGGCGCGCACGAGCGGGCGCCGCTCCGCGACCCAGCGCTCGAGGCTGAAGTTGGCGCGGCCGACGACCCACTGCCCGGGCAGCGTCTCTCGCGCGCGCTCGGCGAGCGCAGCGCAGATGTCGCCGATCGTCCGGTGGGGAGGCGCGAAGCACGAAACCTCGTAGGCGAGGTGAGTGGTGGAGAGCTCGAGGTGGCAATGGCCGTCGACGAAGCCGGGGAGCACGACCCGCCCGCCGAGGTCGATCCGCTCGGCACCGGTTGGAAGGAGAGCCTCGAGGGCAGGCGGCTCCCCGAGGGCGACGATCCGCTCACCGTCCGTGACGAGGCCGCTCGCGGCCGGCCGGCCGGGGTCCATGGTCACGATTCGGCCGCCGAGGAACGCAATCACCGTCCGCAAACCTTGACAGCCGACGCTCGTCTTATCAAAGTGGTCCACCGCCTTGCGGCGGGACAACGCGCACGACCGGAGGTGGGACAGGGATGGAACGAGATCGTGACGACAAGCTCTTCGAGCGCCGGCTCGGCCGTGGACAGTTCCTGAAGCTGGGCGCGCTCGCGGCGGGCACCGGCATCCTCGCCGCCTGTGGCGGCGACGAGGTCGCCGAGGCACCGCCGGCGGAGGCG
>JBBILK010000344.1:0-3899 GCA_037444965.1 Actinomycetota bacterium
GACGGTCGCATCGTGATCGGCGCCGACGACGAGACGGGCGTCCTCTCGGCGGACGCGGTCGTCGGCGGCGGCGGCCAGCCGGTCGATCTCGCCGTCGATCCGCTCGAGGGGCCGAGCGTCGTCGCGCGCGGCGGGTACGGCGCCATGGCGATGGCCGCGGTGGGCGACCCCGGCGCGCTCCCGCGCCTGCCGCAGATGTACATGCGCAAGCTCGCGGTCGGGCCGGTCGCGCGCGGGCGGATCGACCTACGCAAGCCCGTCGCGGACAACGTCCGCGCGATCGCCGACGCGCTCGGCCGCAACCCGAACGACGTCACCGCGATCGTCCTCGACCGGCCCCGGCACCACGACCTCGTCGAGGAGCTGCGCGGCTCGGGCGCGCGGATCAAGCTGATCCAGGACGGCGACGTGACCGCCGGCATCACCGCCGCCATCCGCGGCACGAACGACCACCTCGCAATCGGGATCGGCGGCGCCCGCCAGGCGGTGATCACGGCGGCGGCGCTGCGCTGCCTCGGCGGCGAGCTGCAGGCGCAGTTCTGGCCGGTCTCCAGGTCCGAGATCGAGCACGCGCGGGAGCTCGGCTACGAGGACCTGGAGCAGGTGTTCACGATCGAGGAGCTCGCGCCCCGCGACGTGATCGTCGCGGCGACGGGAGTGTCGAGCGGCGACCTGCTCCGCGGCGTCCGCTACCTGGCCGACAGCGCGCGGACGCACTCGCTCGTCATGTGCACGCGCTGCAACTGGGTTCGCTTCGTCGACGGCATCCACTTCTTCGCCCGCGAGCGGCGCGAAGAGGTGCGGCTCCTCGGCTGACGCCCGGCGCTGGCTAGACTGGAACCGTGCCGACGCGTGAGGAGATCTTCGACCGGCTGCGGGTCGTCGAGGACCCGGAGCTCGGCATGGACATCGTCGAGCTCGGCCTCGTCTACGACGCCGAGGTGATCGGCTCGCGGGTCTTCGTCCGCTACAGCCTCACGTCGCTCGGCTGCCCGGTCGGTCCGCTGATCGAGCAGCAGATCCTCGAGGCGCTGAACGACCTGCCCGGGATCGAGCAGGTCGAGGCGGAGCTGACGTGGGATCCCCCCTGGACGCCGGACCGGATGTCCGAGGATGCGAAGTTCATCCTCGGGTTCGGGTACTAGACACCCTCCTCCTCACGTCGGCTCGTCGGCGATCGCCGGACGTCCGCCGCGCCAGCGTCCGGGCGCCGGCTCGTGCAGGGGAAGCACGAGGAGAACGACCGGGATCATCAGGCTCGCCATCACGACGCCGACGAGGCCGAGCCCCGCCGACTCGAGCACGAAACCGCCCGCGAGCGCGCCGGCCGCGGCCGCGGCGGAGGTGAAGAGGTCGGCCATCCCGAGCGCCCCGCCACGCTCCTCGGCGGTCGTGAGGTCGCTGATCACGGCGGTCGCGCCCAGGTAGCACGCGGCCCAGCCTAGGCCGACGAGGAACATCCCGACGGCCACGAGCGCCACCTCGTGGGCGAAGGAGCCGAGCACGGCACCGGTTGCGGAGAGCGCGGCGCCGGCGAGGAGCCCGGGCCGGCGGCCGAAGCGGTCGAGCCCGACGCCGATCGCGGGCCCGAGCGCGTACATCCCGGCGATGTGGAAGCTGATCACGACGGCGATCGCGAGCGCGCCGCCCCCGTGGTCCTCGATCGCGATCGGCGCGACGCCCATCACCGCGACCATCGCCGTCTGGGCGACCCCGATCGCCGCGATCGCTGCGCGGAGAGGAGGGATCCGGAGCAGGGTGCCGAGCGGGCGGCTCGCAGCCTCGCTGCGCACATCGGGATCGTCGACCGCAAGGGCGATGGGATCCGGGCGCAGGAGCAGCACGGCGACCACGCCGACGGCCGCGAAGACCGGGATCATCAGCCAGGGCAGGAGCTCGGAGCCGGTCACGCGCTCGATCGCCGCGACCAGCGGCGCGCCGGCGATCGCACCGGCGGTGCCTGCCGAGACGACCACGCCGACCACCCGTCCGCGGCGCTCGCTCGGGTACATGTCGGCCGCGGCGACCCGGCCGAGGAGCGCGGCGCCCATCCCGGAACCGAAGAGGACGGTGGCCCCGAACAGGCCGAGCGTCGACTCGGCCACCATCGACAGGCCGCCGGCCGCCCCGCCGAGGCCGAGCAGGACGTGGCCGATCGCGAGCCCGGGCCGGCGGCCGGCCCGGTCCATGAAGCGCCCGACGAGAAGCGCCGAGACGGCGGCGCAGATGCTGAAGCAGGCCAGCTGAACGCCGGCCCAGCGCTCGCGGCCGGTCAGGTCGACGACGGCGACGACGGCGAGCGTGAACCAGACGGCGCCGCAGGCGAGGACCGCCGCCTGGGCGACCATCAGCAGCACGGTGTTGCGGCGAACGAGCTCGTCGCGTGTGCGAGGCCGCCGCATCTCAGTCGGGAATCGAGATCACGATCTTCCCGAGCTGCTCCGCGCGCTCGAGGTAGCGGTGCGCGTCGACGATCTCGCGGAGAGGGAAGACGCGGTCGACGATGGGGTGGAGGCGCGTTCGCTCGATCAGCTCGAGCAGGGCCGCGAAGTCGTCCCGGGTCGCCATCGTGGAGCCGAGGATCGAGAGCTGCTTCCACCAGATCCGGTTCAGCCGAGCGGGCGGGTTCGCGCCGCTCGTCGCCCCTGTGACCGCGATCCGGCCGCCGACCGCCGCCGCGGCGAGCGATCGGTCCCAGGTCGCCTCGCCGACGTGCTCGATCACGACATCCGCGCCGTGCCCGCCGGTCGCGGCCTTCACGGCGGCCTCGACGTCGTCCGTGGCGTGGTTGACGGCGACGTCGGCGCCGAGGGCGAGCGCCCGCTCGAGCTTCTCGTCGCTCGACGAGGTCACGATCACGTTCGCGTCGAGCGCCTTGGCGAGCAGGAAGGCCGCGGAAGCGACGCCGCTCCCGACGCCCCAGCAGAGCACCCATTCGCCCGCCTGCAGGCGCGAGCGGGTGACGAGCATCCGGTAGGCGGTCTCGTAGACGAGCGGAAACGCCGCCGCCTCCTCGAAGTCGAGGTGGGCGGGCTTGGGCTTCACGTACTCGGCCGGGACGGCGATCAGCTGGGCGTGCGTGCCGTCGCAGTGCTCGCCGATGATCCGGGCGCCGTCGTCGAGACCGGGGTTGAGGACGACCGCCTGGCCGGGCTCGAGGCCGGAGACGCCCTCCCCGAGCGCCTCGACGTGGCCGGCCCCGTCCGCGCCGAGGATGCGGGGCTTCGGGGCCGAGGGACGGCCGCTGCGGAGCCACAGGTCGATGTGGTTGAGCGAGGCCGCGCGCAGGCGGACGAGCACCTCGCCCGGCCCGGGCACCGGGTCCGGGACGTCCTCGAGGCGGAGAACGTCCGGCCCGCCGTCCTCGTGGATCCTGACCGCCTCCATCCGCCGGATCCTAGCCAGGGCTGCCGGGTGCTACGGTGGCTCGGTGACCACCGCCGAGCTGGAGCGGCTCGCAGACGAGCTCGGGATCGACGCGGTGGGCGCCTCGCCGGCCGAGCCCTACGAGGCGACCGAGCGTGCGATCCGCGAGCGGCGCGCGCGCGGGCTCTTCGCCGACATGCGCTTCACGATCGCCCACCCGGAGGTCTCGTGCCACCCAGAGCTGCTCGTGCCCGGCGCGCGCACCGTCGTCTCGGCAGCCCTCTGCTACTTCGCTCCCGGGCCCGAGCCGGCAGCGGGGGAGGGCCGGCTTCCCCGCTACGCCTGGCGGGACGCGTACGCCGAGCTCCGCTCGAAGCTGGACGCGCTCGGACGTTGCGTCGGCGGCGCCTACCGCGTCCTCGTCGACGAGAACCGCCTCGATACTCCGCAGTGCGACGCCGGCCTCGCGCCCGCGGCCATCGAGCTCCCCGCGGTCGCGCGCAGCGGCACGCTCTCGCTCGTCGGGCTCTCGT
>JBBILK010000345.1:0-3894 GCA_037444965.1 Actinomycetota bacterium
GCCGAGGAGCTGCTGCTCGAAGGCCGCCGCGACGGTGGCCAGGAACGTGGCGAGGAACCCGAGGAAGACGCAGTAGTGGAGGCGGCGGCGGACGGGGGAGATCCGGTCGCCCGGGTAGGCGCAGCCGCGGTCGCCGCCCCGGAAGAAGCGCAGCCCGAGCACGTCGAGCGCGGCGCGCGCGTTGGCCCGCAGGTCCAGGAGCTCGCGGGGCGCCGCGCCGGTCTCGCGCCAGAAGCCGTAGACGCCCGCGCCGACCACGGCGAGCACGTAGGCGGTGATCGCGCTCGCGGGAATCACGAGCCAGAGGTGCCCGATCACGTGGTAGAAGGACCGCTCCTCGTCGTGAGCGTCGACGATCCGCGAGGGGTCTCCCGTCGCGACGGCGACGATCGCGAAGAAGGCGAGCGTCAGCGCGACGACGACCGAGAGCGGGCGCGGGCCCGCGAGGAGGCGCCAGAGCCGGCGCGGACGGGCGAACTGCTCGTACGTGCGAGCGCGCGCCTCCGCGAGGAGGGCGGGGATGTCGATCCCCCGCGCGTGGCGCGACCTCGCCTTGAACGGGCAGATCGAGAAGCAGGCGCGGCAGTCGTGGCAGAGGTTCGCGAGGTAGGCGACGTCGCCGCTCGCAAACGTCCTTCGCAGCTCGACCGCCGGGAAGACGGCGCAGACGCGCCAGCACAGCCGGCACGAGGTGCACATGCGGAACTGGCGGCTGGCCTCGGCGAGGAGCTCGGGGGCGAGCTGCGCGCGCTCTCCGTCCGGCAGCGCTCCGGTCACGCCGCCGTGTAGCCGCCGTCCGCCATCACGACCGCGCCGGTGACGAAGCTCGAGCGCGGCGAGCAGAGGAAGAGCACGACCTCGGCGATCTCCGCCGGGCTCGCGATCCGCCCGAGCGGATGCTCGGCCGCGACCTGCTTCCGCGCCTCCTCGAGGTCCGGCGCTCCGCTCAGGGCGGTCGCGAGGAACGGAGTGTCGATCGCACCGGGGGCGACGGCGTTCACGCGCACGCCCCGGGGGGAGTAGTCGACGGCGAGCTGCCGCGTCAGCTGGGCGATCGCCGCCTTCGTCGCGCCGTAGGCAGCCTGGTCGGGCAACCCGACCACGCCCGAGATCGAGGAGACGTTGACGATCGCGCCGCCGCCGGCGGCGAGCAGGTGCGGGAGCGCCTCGCGGCAGTGCACGAAGACGCTCCTGACGTTCGTCGCCATCAGCCCGTCCCACTCCTCGTCCGTCGTCTCGAGCGTCGGCTTGCCGAGGAAGCGGGCCGCGTTGTTGACGAGGATGTCCAGCCTCCCGAACCGGCCGAGGGCAAGCTCGACCGCCCGCCGTGCGGTGCTGCTCAGTGCCGCGTCGCCGCAGAGACTCGCGACGCGGCCGTCCGCCGTCTCGAGGCCGGCCACCTCCGGCGCGAGGTCCTCGGCCACGACCGCCGCGCCGGCGGCGTGGAGCCGCGCCACCACCTCCCGGCCGACGCCACCCGCCGCCCCGGTGACGATCGCCACCGCCCCGGCGAGCTCCGCCTCGGTCACGCCCGCGACCGCATCGCCTTCGGCCAGATCCCCTGCTTCCCCGGCGACAGGATCCCGTTCGGGTCGAGGGCGTCCTTGAGCGTCTCGTTGAAGCGCGCGAGCGCGCCGTCGTTCCAGCCGTAGTGCGTCGCCACCTCGTCCATGAAGGCCACGTGCGTGCGGTACTCCGTGTAGCCCTCCTGCGACGCCTCGCGCATCAGCGCCCGGTACAGCTCGCCGGCGGCGGCTTTCTGCTGCTCGTTCCCGGTGTCGAAGATCATCATGAACGTCTGCACGAAGGCCCGCGGCGCGATCAGCATCACGAACATGTTGTCGAAGCCGTGCTGCGCGGCTACCCGCTGGAAGAGCTCGTACTGCCTCGTCACCTCGCCGGCGGTGAGCGGGGCGAGCGGGGAGAAGTCGAGGTGCCCGCCCGAGCCGCCCGACCACTCGAGCATCTGCATCGTCTCGAGGCCGGGGATGCCGAGCTGGATCCGGTCGACCGGGTCGACCTCGTCGGCGGTCGCGTCGCCCCGGTACTTGCGGCTGACGAGCTCGGCGTCCGGGATCGCCGCGAACGCCTCCTCGACCAGCCTGAGCCGCAGGTCGACCAGCTCCTCCGGCCCGTAGAGGCCGAACCGGAGCGTCCACCAGCCGACACCGAGCTTCTCCGCGATCTCGCCGATCGCCTCGCGCGGGATCGGCCCCTCCCCGGCGTAGAGCTCCGAGCGGCGCGACCCGACCCAGGCCGCGCCGGCGAGCGCGTTCCCGCCGATCGGGATGTTCTGGATGATCCCCTGCAAGAGCAGCGGCCGCAGGATCTCGACCATCGGCCCGAGATCCGACTCCCGCTTCAGCGAGAGGAAGCAGGAGCGGTAGCACTCGGGCATCGGCATCAGCCAGACGCCCATCTTCGTGACGATCCCGAAGTTCGATTGCTTGAAGAGGTCGTCGGGCGTCGGCCCGAACCCGTGCCGGTGCACCTGCCAGGAGCGGCCGTTCGGCACCGCCCCCATCCCCGTCCGCAGCACCTCGCCGTTCGCCAGGACGACCTCCAGCCCGCACTGGATCGCCGAGTGGTCGCCGTACGGCGTGTAGCCCCAGCCGCGCTCGAGGTAGTTGCCGACCACGCTGCCCCAGCCGAGGTCGGGCGAGGACATGATCAGGCGGTGGCCGTTCGCGCGCAGGTGCTCGTACAGGTCGAAGAACTGCACGCCCGGCTCGACGAGCGCGTAGGCGAGCTCCTCGTTCACCTCGAGCACCCGGTTCATCCGCTGCAGGTGCACGAGCACCGAGCCGCGCAGGCGCGGCGCCGGCCCGCCGTAGGCGTTGTTCATCCCCGTCGAGACCGTCCACAGCGGCACCCGGAGCTCGTTCGCCACGCGAACGACCGCCTGCACCTCCTCCACGGAGGCGGGCATCACGACCAGCGAGGGCACGAACTCGTCCGGGTCGCCGAAGGCGAACGGGTCCCTGTACTCGGTCAGCTCCTCGGCCGACGTCACCACCGCGTCCGCGCCGACGCAGGCGACGAACGCCTCCACCGCCCGCTCGAACTCGCTCTCCGAGAAGCCGGGCGGAAGCACGCGTGCGATCACGTTCCGACGAGCGTGCTCACGTACTGGGTGTCCATGTACTCGCGGAACGTCCGCACCTTCCCGTCCTCGAGCTCGAGGAGGTAGACGTACGTGTTGTCGTAGGGCGTTCCGTCGCCGAAGCGGCCACGTCCCTTCCCCTCGGCGACGACCCAGGAGCCCTCGGCGATGAGGCGGATGATGTCCACCTTCGGGTCGCCGGGCTCGAACATCCCGCGGATCGGGGCCAGGAAGCCGTCCACGATCTCGTCGCGCCCGCGATGCTCCCCAGCGCCGGGGATGTCGCGGGCGACGACCGTCCACACCGCGTCTTCGTGGAAGAGCTCGCGCACCCCCTCGAGGTCCCCCGCGCTCAGGGTCTCGAAGAAGGACCGCACGAGCTCCTTGTTGCGCTCCTCCGTCTCGGGCATCCGTCCCCCTCTCAACGAAGTGTCGACATCTGTCCCGCCGCGATACTACTCGCGCCTTCGCGCGAGCGTCAACCCGGGACGGCGTCAGGCGACGGCACAGCGCGCGAGCGGGGCGCGGAGGTCGTCGAGCCGGTCGAAGCCGAGGAGCTCCTCCTCCAGCGCGGCGACCTCGGCCGGGGGGAGGACGGTGCCGGCGAGCGTCCGGAACTTGGCCCGCAGCCGCTCCTCGCGGGCGGCGAGGTCGCGCTCGGGACGCCCCGCGTCGGTCTCGGCCGTCAGCTCCTCGCCGGAGCTCGTCACGAGCCGGAGCGCCGCCCAGCCCGGGTTGCCCAGGGCGGCGGGCTCGACGGCGAGGCGGACGCGGCCGGCGAGCTCGGTCAC
>JBBILK010000346.1:0-3885 GCA_037444965.1 Actinomycetota bacterium
GAGCCTGCCCCTGTTCGAGGACGGCGCCGAGCAGGCCCAGTACGAGGGCTACCGCGGGATCGCCCGGGAGCTCCTCGAGCAGCTGGCAGAGCCGCCGGCGGCCGTTGTCGTCCCGGTCGGGAACGGCGCCCTCCTCGGAGGGATCGGCCTCGAGCTGCGCGAGCGCTCGCCGCGGACGCTCGCGTTCGGCGTCCAGTCGCAGGAGGCGCCGGTGATGGTCGAGTCCTGGCGCCAGGGGCGTGTCGTCGAGAGCGAGCGATCGGAGACCTTCGCGGACGGCCTCGCCGTTCGCATCGCGATCCCGCTGGCCGTCACCGCGCTCCGCGAGGTCGCGCACCGCATGCTCCTCGTCTCGGAGCGCGCGATCGCGGAAGCCGTCGGCGCCTACGCGGCCGCAGGGCTCCGGGTCGAGGGCGCGGCCGCGGCCGCGCTCGCGGCGCTCCCGCAGCTCGGCGAGGTCGAGGGCCCCCTCGTCCTGATCGTCACCGGGCGCAACATCGACGACGAGCTCTGGCGCCGGGCCTGCGAGCGGCCCGAGAGCTTCCCGGGCTGACCGCCGGGAAGCTCAGTCGACGGTCCAGGTGTCGCCCGAGTGCAGGAGTGCCGCCAGGTCGCCGGGCCCGAGCTTCTCGCGGGCGAGCGCGAGCTGATCCTCCATCGCCTCGCCGTAGACGGGCCGCTCGACGTCCCGGAAGACGCCGATCGGCGTCGGGCCGGTCGGCCGCTCGGCGAGATGCGCGAGCGCGAACGCGAGGCTCGGGTTGCGGTGGTGGGCGTCGTGGACGACGAGGGCGTCCTCGCCGACGTCGGCCACGTCGACGACGATCATGCTCCCGTCCGAGAGCTGGACGACGCCTTTCTCCGCGTCCGGCCCGAACCGGATCGGCTTGCCGTGCTCGAGCCGGATCTGGTTTCTCGCCTTCGTCTCCTTGTCGGTCAGCGCGTCGAAGGCGCCGTCGTTGAAGACGTTGCAGTTCTGGTAGATCTCGATGAAGGCCGTCCCTCTGTGGGCGGCCGCCTGGCGGAGCACCTCCGTCAGGTGGGGGCGGTCGACGTCGAGGGTGCGGGCAACGAACGTCGCCTCCGCGCCGAGCGCCAGCGCGAGCGGGTTGAAGGGATGGTCGAGGGCGCCGAACGGGGTCGACTTCGTGACCTTCCCCTCCTCGCTCGTGGGCGAGTACTGCCCCTTCGTCAGCCCGTAGATCTGGTTGTTGAAGAGGAGGATCTTCAGCGGCACGTTGCGCCGGAGCGCGTGGATCAGGTGGTTCCCGCCGATCGAGAGGGAGTCGCCGTCACCCGTCACGACCCACACGGAGAGGTCGGGCCGGGTCACGGCGAGGCCGCTCGCGAGCGGGACGGCACGACCGTGGATCCCGTGCATCCCGTACGTGTTCATGTAGTAGACGAAACGCCCGGAGCAGCCGATTCCCGCGACGAAGACGACCCGCTCCGGCGGGATCCCGAGCTCGGGCATGAAGCCCGTGACCGCGTTCAGGATCGCGTAGTCGCCGCAGCCCGGGCACCAGCGAGGCTCCTGGTCGGAGGCCCAGGCCTTCTTGTCCTTGGTCGCAACCGCCATCACAGCCTCCGCTCGATCTCGCGCTCGAGCTCGGCGAACCCGAACGGCAGGCCCTGCACCTTCGAGTAGCCCTCGGCCGGTACGAGGTACTCCGCCCGCAGCAGCTTCACGAGCTGGCCCGTGTTCAGCTCCGGAACGAGGATCTTCTGGTACCGCGAGAGCACCTCCGCGGTGTTCGCGGGAAACGGGCTCAGGTGGAACAGGTTCGCGGTGGCGACGCTGCCGCCGCGCCGCCGCACGCGCGTTGCCGCCGCCCGGATCGAGCCGTACGTCGAGCCCCAGCCGATGACGAGCAGCTCGGCCCCGTCCGGATCGTCGGCCTCGAGCGGCGCGATGTCCGAGGCGATCCTCGCGACTTTCGCGGCCCGCAGGTGCGTCATCCGCTCGTGGTTCGCCGGGTCGTAGGAGATGTTGCCGGCGAGATCCTGCTTCTCGAGGCCCCCGACCCGGTGCTCGAGGCCCGGCGTCCCGGGGATCGCCCACGGGCGCGCGAGGTTCTCGTCGCGGCTGTAGGGCTGGAACCCGTCGCCGGAGCCGGCCTCGGTGGCGAACTCCGGGTCGATCTCGGGCAGCGTGCTCACGTCGGGGATCAGCCACGGCTCGCTCGAGTTCCCGAGGAACGTGTCGGAGAGGAGGATCACGGGCGTCCGGTACTTGACCGCGACGCGCGCCGCCTCGATCGCGGCCTCGAAGCACTGCGCCGGCGTGTACGGGGCGACGATCGGGATCGGCGACTCGCCGTGCCGTCCGTACATCGCCATCAGCAGGTCGGAGGCTTCGTTCTTGGTCGGCATCCCGGTGGAGGGCCCGGCGCGCTGGACGTCCACGATCACCATCGGCAGCTCGAGCGCGACCGCGAGGCCGATCGTCTCCGACTTCAGGTCCATGCCGGGACCGCTCGTGCCGGTGACGCCGAGGTGGCCGCCGAACGCGGCTCCGAGCGCGAGGTTGGCGGCGGCGATCTCGTCCTCCGCCTGCAGCGTGCGGACGGCGAAGTTCTTGTGGCGGGAGAGCTCGTGCAGGATCTCCGAGGCGGGCGTGATCGGGTAGCTCGCGTAGAAGAGCGGCAGGCCGCTTCGCACGCTCGCCGCGATCAGGCCCCAGGCGAGCGCGGCCGCGCCGCTGACGTTGCGGTACGTCCCCGGAGCCGCGGGGGCCGGCTTGACCACGTACTGGACCGCGAACACCTCCGTCGTCTCGCCGAAGTTCCAGCCGGCCCGGAAGGCGGCCAGGTTCGCGTCGCGGATCTCGGGCCTCGCGGCGAACTTCTCGCCGATCCAGTGCTCGGTCACCTCGGTCGGGCGCCCGTACATCCAGGAGACGAGGCCGAGCGCGAAGAAGTTCTTCGCCCGTTCCGCCTCCCGCTTCGTGACGCCTGCGATCCCCTCCGTGGCTCGCAGGGTGAGCGTCTCCATCGGCACCTTGTAGAGGTGGTAGCCGGAGAGGCTGCCGTCGTCGAGGGGGTTCGTCGCGTAGCCGGCCTTCTCGAGGTTCCGGCCGGTGAACTCGTCCTCGTTCGCGATCACCGTCCCGCCCTTCTCGAGCAGGTCGATGTTCGTCGCGAGGGCCGCCGGGTTCATCGCGACGAGGACGTTCGGCTCGTCGCCCGGCGTGAGGATGTCGCGCGACGCGAACTGGATCTGGAAGGCGGAGACCCCGTGGAGGGTGCCCCGCGGCGCGCGGATCTCGGCCGGGAAGTCCGGGAGCGTGGCGAGGTCGTTGCCGAGAACGGCGGTGGCGCTCGTGAACCGGTCGCCGGTGAGCTGCATCCCGTCGCCGGAATCCCCGGCGAACCGAACGACGACGCGTTCTCGTTCCTCGACAGTCTTCGCCACGATCAGCGCGACCCTCGACGGGCGCCGGGCCGCTGCAGAGACCCTAGCAGCTTCATTCCCCCTGCAACTCGGCAAGCGCCTGCTTCAACGAGCGAATCCGCTCGGCCCCGCCCTCGAGCTCGGGGTGGGAGATCGCGCCCGACTCGACGAGTCCGTAGGCCGCCTTCCCGAGCTCCTCGTGCGCCTGCCCGAGCTCACGCTTCAGCTGCAGCTCTTTCGCCTCCTGCTTCGCCTTCTCGGCCGCCTCGCCGGCGAGCTCCTTCGCCTGGGTCGCCGCCTGCCCTGCCATCTCCTTTGCCTTGTCGAGAAACCCCACCGCTGCTCCTCTCGTCGCCTTCGTCGATCCTAGCCGGCGTCCCGGCGAGCAGCGGACGGATAGCGTGGCACCATGACCGCGCTGCTCGCCGGCTACGGGCTCGGCTTCGGAGTGGCGGCCGGTTTCGGGCCGATCAACGTCTTCTGCCTCACGTC
>JBBILK010000347.1:0-3869 GCA_037444965.1 Actinomycetota bacterium
AGATCCCGCAGATCCTCGACCTCGTCGACGCGGTACAGATCTCCGGCGGAGCCGACGTGCACCCCTCCCACTACGGAGAGGAGCCGCACGAGCTCACGCGCCCGATCGAGGAGGAGATGGACGCGTTCGAGATCGGGCTCGCGCGCGCCGCGCTCGAGCGGGGCATGCCGGTGCTCGGCATCTGCCGCGGCGCCCAGGTGCTGGCCGTCGCCGACGGCGGTCGCCTGACCCAGGACGTCGAGACGCAGCACGACGGCGCGCGCCGCCACAGCCACAACTGGGTCTCGCTGGCGATCGAGGCGCCCGGCGAGCACTGGCACGAGCTCGTCGTCGAGCCCGGGTCGCTCGTCGAGCGCTGGCTCGCAGGAGGGCCGCCGCGCGTCAACTCGTTCCACCACCAGTGCGTAGCCGAGACAGGCGAGCGGTTGCGACCGACCGCCTGGACGCCGGACGGCGTGATCGAGGCGATCGAGCTGGGCGACGGCGAGGGATTCGCAGCCGGCCTCCAGTGGCACAACGAGCTGCAGTGGAGCCACGACGAGCGGTTCCTGCGCCCGTTCGAGGATCTCGTCGCCGCCGCCCGGGCCTACCGGGAGGCTCGGAAGCTCTAGCCTCTCGACCCCGCCGGGGCGTCGAGCTCGCGGCACTCCTCGAGCTTCACCTCGACGCGCCTCTCCTCCCCGAGCTCGACCACGCAGGCGTCCTTCAGCACCTCGTACGACCGCACGACACCCGTCCCCTGCGCCGTCTCGACCCGGCTTCCGACGCGCGGAGCCCGCTCGCGGAAGCTCCGGTAGACGGGATGCTCGTACGCGAGGCAGCAGCGGAGCCGGCCGCAGAGACCGGTGATCCGGCCAGAGCTCATGGGCAGGTCCTGGTCCTTGGCCATGCGCAGGACGATCGGCTGCTCGTGGGAGGGGAAGCGAGTGCAGCACAGCTGCGTCCCGCAGAGCCCGTACCCGCCGCAGAGGCGTGCCTGCTCGCGCGGACCGATCGCCCGCAGCTCGACCCGGCGTCGCAGGCGAGACCGCAGCTCCTCCTGGAGGCGGCGCGTCTCGAGCTTCCCCTCGGCGCCGTAGGCGAACACGAGCCGCGAGCCGTCGAAGACGAGCTCGGCCGAGAGCGGCTTGATCGGCAGCTCGAGGCGAGCGATCGCCTCCCGGAACACGGCCATCGCCCGCTCGGCCTCGGCGCGGTTCTCGGCGACCTGCCGCTCGTCGTCCTCGGTCGCACGGCGCACGACCTTCTTGAGCCGGCCTTCGACCTTGCCGTCCTCGAGCGGGTGGTTCGGCTGGACGACTCGGCCGAGCTCCCGTCCGCGGGACGTCTGGCAGACCACCTTCTCGTTCCAGGCGAACTCGAGCTCGCCGGGATCGAACGAGTAGACCTTCCCGCCCGGCGAGAAGACGACTCCGACCGCGGTTGGCATGCTCCCCTTTTACCAGGACGGCGGGGGCGGAGCCGCGTCCTACCGCGCTCTCGCGCTGGCGAGCGGCCCGGCCGCCCGGCGGAGCCGGACGAAGAGCGCCTCGAGGGCGAGCCCCGGACTGACGTTCAGCTCGAACGTCCTGCGCGTCTCGGCAACGGCCTCGGCCGCCCGGGCTGCGTCCTCTGGACTGACGCCCTTTGCGTCCTCGCCGAGCTCGCCGAGGTGGTCGAAGCCGAGCACGGCCGGGGTCGCGCCGACGCCCGCAGCAAGGACGTCGCGGTACCAGACCGCGAGCAGGTCGAGGGCCTCGAGGATCTCCTCACGCTCGACCCCACGGGCAACCCGGCGCGCGCGCTGCTCGAGCTCCTTCGCCGTCCCCTCGACCCCCTCGGCGTCGAGCTCGGCGGCTCGGGCTCCGGCGGCACGAGCGAACTCGACCACCGTTCGCGCGGCCGCAGCCGGATCGAAGTCGGCATCGCGGTAGACCGAGCGCGCGAGCTCGACGAGGCGGGAGCGCAATCCGGCCGCCTCGCGGTCGAGCAGCCGCTCGACGCGGTCGAGCCGGCCGCCGGCCAACCGCGCGACTGCCGCCTGCTCGGCCGCGGACAGGTCGGGACGCCGTTCGGCGACGTGCTCCTCGAGAGCCCGCTGGGAGAGTCGGCGGAACGGGACGAGCTGGCAGCGCGAGCGGATCGTCTCCGGCAGGAGCGCGACCCTGGCAGCGACGAGCACGATCACCGCGTAGCCCGGCGGCTCCTCGAGATCCTTCAGCAGGGCGTCGGCGGCCTCCTCGTTCATGAGATCGGCGCCCAGGACGAGGTACACGCGCCTCGTCGCCTCGAACGGCCGCATGTGCAGGTCCCGGCGCAGCTGGCGGACGGCGTCGATACGGATCTGGTCGCCGAGTGGCTCGAGCACGTAGAGGTCCGGATGCGTTCGCCGGGCGACGCGCTCGGCGTCGCCGAGGAGCTCCGCGGCGAAGGCGAGCGCGAAGGCGCGCTTCGCGACCCCCGGCGGGCCGTGGAAGAGGTAGGCGTGCGCCGGCCCCTCCTCCAGCGCGGCAGCGAGGAGGCGCTTCGCCTCCTCCTGCTCAGGCAAGCGCTCGAAGCTCCTCACGGACGAGCCGGGCGATCTCGGCAGCGGGCCGCGTCGCGTCGACGGAGACGATTCGCTCCGGGTACAGCTCGGCCAGCCCCCGGTAGGCGTTGTCGACGGCCTCGAGGAACGCGAGGCCTTCCCGCTCGATCCGGTCGGGACTGCCCGTCGCGCGGCGGGCAGCTTCCCGTACCGGTAGCAGGAGGAGGAAGGTCCGGTCCGGGAGCAGGCCGCCCGTCGCCAGGACGTTGAGCTCGAGCACGGCTTCGACTCCCAGGCCACGGGCGATGCCCTGGTACGCGAGCGACGAGTCGAGGAAGCGGTCGCAGACGACGTCGGCGCCACCGGCGAGCGCCGGCCTGATCACCTCGTCGACGAGCTGCGCCCGGGCGGCCGCGAACAGCGCCGTCTCCGCCCAGGGCGTCACCAGGCCGTCGCCGAGCAGGAGCTCCCGCACCCGCTCTCCGAGCGCCGTGCCGCCCGGCTCCCGCGTCGCGACGACGGCGCGTCCCTCGGCTCTCAGGGCACCGGCGAGCAGCGCCGCCTGGGTCGACTTCCCGCAGCCGTCGATCCCCTCGAAGGTGACGAACACGCAGCCAGCATAACCCGGCGCCGGCGAGCGGCAGGGTCAGGCGCCGATTCGCTCGAAGGCCGCGTCCACGAGACGCGGCATGTCGGCCCAGATCGCGTTCGACCCGAGCACGACCGCGATCACGGAGTGGCCGCCCCGGCGCACCGCGACGGCCAGGCACGCTCCGGCGGCGGCCGTGTAGCCCGTCTTGACGCCGTACGTGCCCGCATAGGAGAACAGCATCTTGTTGTGGTTCACCCATTCCTTCGAGTACGTCGGCGGCGGCCAGTCGACCACCTTGTGCCGGGTGCGGACGATCCGGGCGAAGATCGGGTTCTCGAGCGCGGCGCGGCTCACGATCGCCTGGTCGCGCGCGCTCGAGAGGTTGAGCTCGTCGTCGAGCCCGGAGGCGCTCCGGTAGGTGGTGTCGGTCATGCCGAGCTCGCGCGCACGCGAGTTCATCATCCGGAAGAACCGGTTGATCGAGCCGCCGCCCGCGTCGTACGCCAGCGCCGCAGCCGAGTCGTTGGCCGAGACCATGAGCGCCGAGTAGAGCAGGAGCCGCCGCTCGTACCACCTGCCGGCCTTCAGACCTTCCAGGCTCGGCTCGACGAAGGTCGCCTCCCGGGACACTCGCAGCTTCTTGCGGAGGTCGCGCCGCTCGATCACGACGAGCGCCGTCATGATCTTCGTCAGCGACGCGACGGGCCGGCGCTCGCGCTCGCGTCTCGCAACGAGCACGCGCCCGGTGTCGGCGTCGATCGCGATGTACGC
>JBBILK010000348.1:0-3866 GCA_037444965.1 Actinomycetota bacterium
GCTGGTGCGCGAGTTCAAGGGCGGAATCCGCGCCGTCGACGGGATCGACCTCGAGGTCGCTCCGGGCGAGATCTACGGTTTCCTCGGCCCGAACGGCGCCGGCAAGTCGACGACCGTGCTCGTGCTGACGACGCTGCTCCCGCCGACGGCGGGGCGCGCCCGTGTCGCCGGCTACGACGTCGTTCGGGAAGGGGCGAGCGTGCGCGCCGTGATCGGAGCTGCGCTCCAGGAAGCGGCGCTCGACCCTGTCCTCACCGGCCGCGAGCACCTGCGCCTGCAAACGTCGCTGCACGGGCTCGGCCGCGCCGAGCGGGCACGGCGCTCGAGCGAGCTGCTCGAGCGCGTCGGCCTGACGGAGGCGGCGGATCGGAAGGTCGGCGGCTACTCGGGCGGCATGAAGCGCCGGCTCGACCTCGCGCTCGCGCTCGTCCACCGCCCGCGGATCCTGTTCCTCGACGAGCCGACGACTGGGCTCGACCCGCAGAGCCGGAGCGCGCTCTGGGCAGAGGTGGGCCGGCTCGCGCACGAGGAGGGCGTCACGGTCTTCCTCACGACGCAGTACCTCGAGGAGGCGGACGTCCTCGCCGACCGGGTCGGGATCATCGATCACGGGCGGATCGTCGCGGAGGGAACGCCGGCGGCGCTCAAGGCGGAGATCGGCAGGCCGAGGCTCGAGGCGATCCCGGCCGACCGGCATGACCGGGAGGCGATCCTCGCCGTCCTCGCACGCTTCGGCGAGCCCTGCGCCGGCGCCCCGCGGGCGGTCGCCGTGCGGCTGGCCGCCGGAGCCGAGGACCTGACGAGCGTCGTCCGCGCCCTCGACGCCGAGGAGCTCGCCGTCGCCGACCTCCAGCTCCACGCCCCCTCGCTCGACGACGTCTTCCTTGCCAAGACGGGGCGGACGCTCGAGGGCGCCGGCGATGAGGCCCAGCCCGAGACGGTTCCGGCGTGACCGCCGCTCTCGCGACCCAGGTCGGTACGCTCGCCGGCCGCTCCGTCACCCGGACGATCCGCCAGCCGGCGAGCGTCGTCCCGGCGATCCTCTTCCCGCTCATGCTGCTCGCGGTCAACGCGGGCGGGCTGCGCCCGGCAACCGGGCTGCCCGGCTTCCCCGCCGACTCCTACCTCGACTTCTTCCTCGCGTTCAGCTTCATGCAGGGCGCGACCTTCGCGACCATGAACTCCGGCTCCGACCTCGCCAAGGACATCCAGACCGGCTTCCTCAACCGCCTCGCCCTCACCCCGCTGCGCGGCTCCGCCCTCCTCGCCGGGCATCTCGGCGGCGTCGCCGCAATGGGCCTCGCGCAGGCGGTCGTCTACCTCACCGTGGGGCTCATCGCGGGCGTGACGATCGCGTCCGGGCCCGCCGGCGCCCTCGTCCTGCTCCTGCTCGCGACCTGGATCGCGATCGGCTTCGGCGCGCTCGGAGCGTTCCTCGCGCTTCGCACGGGCTCCGGCGAGAACATCCAGGGGCTGTTCCCGCTCCTGTTCGCGCTCCTCTTCCTCTCGTCGATGTACCTGCCGCGCGACCTGATCGAGGCCGACTGGTTCCGAGTCGTCGCCACGCTGAACCCGGTCTCGTACCTGATCGAGGGCATGCGCAGCCTGATCATCGAAGGCTGGGACGCGCAGGCGCTCGGGCTCGCGTTCGGGTTCGCGCTCGCGATCCTGGCCGGAGGGCTCGCCGCCTCGGCGCTCGCGCTGCGAAGCAGGCTGACACGGACATGACGGGAGCGTCCTTCAGGTCGGTCGCCCTGGCCGTCGCCTGGCGCAACCTGCACAACTACTTCACGAACCCGGGGATCATCCTGCCCGGGCTCCTCTTCCCGCTCCTCTTCTTCACCGCCTTCGCGGGCGGCCTCTCGGCGGTCGCCCAGGTGCCCGGCTTCGAGTTCCCCGCCGGCTACACGGCGTTCCAGTACGTCTTCATCCTGCTCCAGACGGCCGCCTTCGGCGGCGTCTTCACCGGCTTCGCGATCGCCCGCGACTTCGAGTCGCGGTTCGCCCAGCGCTACCTGCTCGCGGCGCCGCGCCGGACCGCGGTGATCGCCGGCTACGGAATCGCCGCGCTCGTCCGCTGGCTCTTCACCGCCACGGTGATCACGGCGATCGCCTTCGGGGTCGGCATGGAGGTGCTCGGCAGCGGCGTCGACCTGTTCGGGCTCTACGGGCTCGCGCTGATCGTCAACGTCGCCGGCCTCCTCTGGGCCTGCGGCATCGCGATGCGCTTTCGCACCGTCCAGGCCGGGCCGCTGATGCAGACACCGGTCTTCCTCGTCCTCTTCCTCGCCCCGGTCTACGTCCCGCTCGGCCTGCTCACCGGCTGGATCCACGCCATCGCGACCGTCAATCCGACGACCTACCTGCTCGAGGCGGGCCGCGGCCTGATCGCCGGCGACCCCGTCTACCTGGCGCTCGCGTTCGGGCTCGCGATCTCGCTCGCGGCCGCGTTCTCCGTCTGGGCCCTGCGCGGCCTGCGCAGCGCCGAGGCGGCGGGATAGGACGGGCCGGACAGGTTCGGCCCCTACGGCTTGACGCGGAGGCCGCCGTGCGTGGCGGCGCCTTCGAGGAAGACGAGCCAGTCGAGCCACAACGTCGCGTCCTCGATCACCCGCGGCTCGGCCGAGGCGGCCTCGAGCGCCTCCTCGAGCTCGAGCTCCGAGACGAACCAGTTCCGCGGCGTCTCGAGCTTGTGCAGCGGGACGCCGCGGCCGCCCTCGCGGCCGCAGACGAGGCCCTGGGCGAGCATCTCCTCGCGGATCGCCGCCATCTGCTCGTTGCGCAGGAACACGTGCCCGCCGATCCCGTCGTGCCGCTGCCACCAGACGTGGAAGGCCATGGCTCCTAGGCCGAGCTCGAAGCGCGCTGCTCCTCGAGCTGGCGCAGCTCGACCCGGCGGATCTTGCCGCTGCGCGTCTTCGGCAGCTCGCCGACGAACTCGACCTCGCGCGGGTACTTGTAGGGCGCGGTCACACGCTTCACGTGCTCCTGGAGCTCCCGGGCCAGCTCGCCGGTCGGCTCGTTCCCGGGGCGCAGGACGACGAACGCCTTCACGATCTGGCCGCGGTCCGGATCGGGCTTGCCGATCACGGCGCTCTCGGCCACGGCCGCGTGCTCGAGCAGCGCGCTCTCGACCTCGAACGGCCCGATCCGGTAGGCGGCGGACAGGATCACGTCGTCGGCGCGGCCGGCGAACCAGAAGTAGCCGTCCTCGTCACGACTTGCGCGGTCGCCGGTCAGGTACCAGTCGCCGCGGAAGACCGCCTCGGTCGCGTCCGGCTGTTCCCAGTACCCGGCGAACAGCGTCGGGGGCCGGCCGCGGAGCGCAATGTCGCCCTCCTCGCCGGGCGGCAGCTCGCCGCCGTCGTCGTCGATCACTGCGAGCTCGTGGCCGGGCGAGGGCAGGCCCATCGACCCGGGCTTCACCTCCATCCCCGGGTAGTTGCCGACGAGGAGCGTGTTCTCCGTTTGGCCGTAGCCGTCGTGGATCGTGAAGCCGAACGCGTCGCGGAAGATGCGGATCACCTCGGGGTTGAGCGGCTCGCCGGCCGAGACGGCGTGGCGGATGCGCCCGAGATCGAACGCTTCGAGCCCGCTGAGCTTCGCCTCCAGGCGATACTCGGTCGGCGCCTGGCAGAGCACGGTGACGCCGAGGCGTGAGACGAGCTCGAACCGCTCCGCGGGGTCGAAGCCGCCGTCGTGGAGGACGATCGGCGCACCCGCGCTCCAGGGCCCGAGCAGGACGTTCCAGATCGACTTCGCCCACCCCGTCCCGGCCGTGCACCAGACGAGGTCGGCCGGCCCCGCCGTCAGCCAGCGCTCCGCCTGCAGGCGCTTCGCGAAGCAGTACCCGTGCGTGTGCATGA
>JBBILK010000349.1:0-3864 GCA_037444965.1 Actinomycetota bacterium
GCTCGGCGCACCGCCGCCGCCCGTACCGGCACCGCCGCAGGCGGCCGCGAGGCCGGCCAGCGTCGCGGCGAGCGCAACGCGCAGTCCGAGCCGGTTGACGAGCGGCACCGAGTTCACGTTACTCAGTTGTCGGCTCCCTCGCCATCAGGGTTGAGACGAGCTCGACAAGACTCGTGCCGGCAGTCACCTGACAGACCGCCTCGGTGATCGGGAGCTCGATCCCGAGCCGATGGGAGAGATCGCGCAGCACCGGGGCCGTCGTCAGACCCTCGACGACCATCCCGATCTCGCGTGCCGCCGCCTCCGGCGTCCGGCCCTGCGCGATCAGCTCGCCGGCCCGCCGGTTCCGGCTGTGCCTGCTCCAGCAGGTGACGACGAGATCGCCCATGCCGGCGAGGCCGGAGAACGTCTCCGGGCGCGCGCCGCACGCCTCGCCGAGCCGGGCCATCTCCCGGAGCCCCCGGCTGATCAGCGCCGCCTTCGCGTTGTCCCCGAGCGCCAGCCCGTCGACGGCGCCGGCGGCGAGCGCGATCACGTTCTTCGAGGCGGCGGCGAGCTCGACCCCGACGACGTCGTCGTTCACGTAGACGCGGAAGCTGGGCGAGATGAGGGCGAGCTGCAACCGCCGCGCGAGCGCGCGGTCGGTGCTCGCGATGACCGTCGCCGCGGGCAGGCGCTGCGCGATCTCCTCGGCGTGGTTCGGGCCCGAGAGGACGGCCACGGGCCGATCGGCGACGAGCTCGGAGAGACGCTTGCCCGTGGCGGGGTCGAGCCCCTTCGTGAGCACGAGCAGCGGCGCCGCGCCGCGAAGCGCTCCGGCGACCTCGGCGAACACGCGGCTCGGCACGGCGACGGCGACGAGCTCCGCGGCTCCGAGCGGAGCCTCGGCGAGCGCCGTCGCCGCGACCCCCGTCAGGTCGACGTCCGTCAGGTAGCGGGGGTTGCGGCCGGTCCGCATGATTGCCCGCGCCTGCTCGGGGTCCCGGCAGGCGAGCGTCGTCTCGTGGCCGCGATCGCGCGCGAGCGTGGCGAACACGGAGCCCCAGGAGCCTCCACCGACGACGACGACCCTCACGTCAGCTCCTCCCTGCGAAGTCGATCACGACGGGCACCCCCTCGAGCCCGAAGCGCTCCCGCAGGCGGTTCTCGACCCAGTAGCCGTAGTCGCGCGTGATCAGCCCAGGGTCGTTCACGAAGATACGGAAGCGCGGCGGCCGGACGTCGACCTGCGTCCCGTAGAGGAGGTTGAGCCGCCGGCCGCGCTGGGCGGGACCCGGCCTTTGCGCCTTCAGCTCCTCGAGGAAGCGGTTCAGCTCGCCGGTGGTGATTCGCCCCGCATGCCTCGCGAACAGCTCCTCGATGCGGTCGACGAGCCGCTCGAGGCCGCGCCCGGTGAGCGCCGAGACGGCGACGAGCTGCGGCCGCTGGCGAAGCTGAGCCTGGAGCCGCGGGCGAACGTCCTCGATCCCGACCGCCGCGATGTCCCATTTCGAGAGGACGACGAGCGTCGAGCAGCCCGCGCGGCGCGCGACGTCGCAGACGGCGAGGTCCTGGTCGACGAGGCCCTCGCTCGCGTCCACGAGGACGAGCGCGACGTCGGCGCGCTCGGCGGCAGCGCGGGCACGTAGCTCGGAGTAGTACTCGACCTCCTGGCGGTGGCGGCGCTTGCGCCGCAGCCCGGCCGTGTCGACGAGCACGAAGGAGGTCTCGCCGCGGCGAAGCAACGTGTCGATGGCGTCCCGGGTCGTCCCCGGCAGCTCGGACACGATCACGCGCTCCTCCCCGAGCAGGGCGTTCAGGAGGCTCGACTTGCCGACGTTCGGCCGGCCGAGGATCGCGACGCGGATCGCCTCCTCCCCGACCTCGGGCGGAGGACGCGTGCCGACGTCCTCGAGCGTGGCGACGACCCGGTCGAGCAGATCCCCCGTGCCGTAGCCGTGCAGGGCGGAGATCGGCAGCGGCTCGCCCAGCCCGAGGCGGTGGAACTCGAGCGCCTCTGCGTCGCGGCGAGGATCGTCGAGCTTGTTGGCGATCACCACCACCGGCCTGCGGGCCCGGCGCAGGACGCCCGCGACCTCCTCGTCCCCGGGCGTGACGCCGGCCTTCGCATCGACGACGAAGAGCACGAGATCGGCCTCCTCGACGGCCCGGCGGGCCTGCTCGCCCACCTGCGTCGTCAGCGGCGAGCGGTCGGCGAGGTCGACGCCGCCCGTGTCGACGAGGAGGAAGCGCTTCCCGGTCCACTCGCACACGACCTCCTTGCGGTCGCGGGTGACGCCTGGCGTCTCGAAGACCACGGCCTCCCTCGTCGCCGTCAGCCGGTTGACGAGCGTCGACTTGCCCACGTTCGGGAAGCCGACCACGGCGACGACGCCGAGGAGCGGCGAGTCCTCGCCCGAGCGCTCCGGCCTTGCCCGCTCGCGCCGGGGGCTCATCCGGAGGGAGGCGGCGGCCCGCTGAGCCGTCGCGGCGGGACGCCGTCGGGCCGGCCGAGCTCGTGCATGCGTACGAGGAAGCCGTGCAGCGCATGGAGCTCCTCCATCACCTCGCCGGACGCGAGCCGGTAACCCTTCGACGTGCGCGGGTAGCCCTCGAGGCGGATCGGCTCGCCGAAGGCGACCGAGACCGGCTGGAAGTTGCCCCAGCGCCACTCGAACGAGCCGTGCACCGCAGCGGGAACGACGGGCACGCCCTCCTGGATCGCGATCATCGCCGCACCCGGCTTCGCCTCGCCGAGGATCCCGCTGCGCTGGCGCGTTCCTTCGACGAACATGCCGAGCAGGTGGTTGTCGCGGACCGTCTCGCGCATGCGGCGGAGCGCGTCGCGGTCGGACTCCCCGCGGCGGACGGACAGCGTGCCGTGCGCGCGGATCAGCTGGCCGAGCCCGGGCGCGCGGTGCGCCTCGATCTTCGCCGCGTAGACGATCCGCCTCGGACACGCGGTTCCGAAGACGGCCGGGTCGATGTAGCTGAAGTGGTTCATCGCGAGCACCGCGCCGCCCTCACGAGGAACCCGCTCCCGTCCGTAGGCTTTCACGAGCGCGAGCGTTCGCGTCAGGGTGCCGAAGACGCCCTTGCCGACCGTCCACCAGACCACCGGGACGACGATGCGCGCGCCGCGGAAGTCGCTCACGTCGAGGCCGCCCTCGCGGCGACGAGCCGCTCGATCCGGTCGACGACCTCGTCGATCGTGAGCGAGGTCGTGTCGATCTCGACGGCGTCGGCCGCGCGCTGCATCTGGCGAGCGTCGCGCGTGTCGCGCCGACGAAGCTCTCGAGCAGTCTCCCCGTCTTCTCCCGCTCGTTCCGAGCGGCGCCTCCGCGCGCGCTCCGCCTCGTCGGCGACGAGCCACACCTTCACGTCCGCCCGCGGGCAGACCACGGTGCCGATGTCCCGCCCTTCGACGATCGTGTCGCCTGCCGCCGCGAGCCGGCGCTGGCGCTCACGCATCACGGCTCGAACCTGCTCGTGGCGCGCGACCGCGGAGACGGTGCGGTCGATCGCGGGATCGCGGATCGGATCGGTCACGTCCTCTCCGCCGATCAGCACGCGGCCGTGCTCGAGCGTGACCGGGTGTGCGCGGGCCAGCTCGGCGACAGCGTCCCCGTCCTCGAGCGGCACGCCGCGCGCGAGCGCAAGCCAGGTGACGGCCCGGTACATGGCTCCCGTATCGAGGTAGCGGAAGCGGAGCCGCTCCGCGAGGAGACGCGCGACGGTGCTCTTGCCCGCCCCCGCGGGCCCGTCGATGGCGACGATCATGGACGCTTACCTGACGACCAGGCTCTCGAGCACGGCGAAGAAGCCAGGGAAGCTTACCCCGACGCACTCCGCTCCCTGAACCTCGACCGGCTCCCGGCAGACGAG
>JBBILK010000350.1:0-3846 GCA_037444965.1 Actinomycetota bacterium
TGAAGACGAGATGAGCCGAAACTGTCGGCACATCTCGGTGACGGTCCAGCCTAGCGCGGGTGCCGCGCTGCGGCGTGTGCCCGCTCGCGGGGCGCTGTCCCTCGCGCGGCAAGCGCTTCGAGCCGCTCCGTCGCCAGGGGCCGTTCGAGGGCTCGTTCCGCCAGCGCCGCGCGCTGGTGCTGCGCGCGGTCGCCTCCGGGGCCCGGCCGGTCGGAGAGCTCGATCCCGAGGCGGTGTCGGCGCTCGAGCGTGACGGTCTCGTATCGGTGTCGGGCGGAGCAGCCCGGCTGCCGGGACCGTAGCGCCTTCCGCTCAGCCGGACTGCCGCCGGGCGGCGAGCTCACGGATGCGGCGCTCGACGAGGGCGCCCACATCGATTCCGTAGAAGCGGACGACGAGCTCGCCGACGCGGCGGAGCTCGTCGGGGTCGAGGCGGCCTGCGGGAGGGCCGCTCGCAATCGCCTCGACATGGAGCCGGACGAGCGCCGTGACCATGACCGCACTCTCCTCGGGCAGATCGAACCGCCGCGGGTCGAGGTAGACGAGCAGCTCGTCGTCCCCCTCGCGTACGGCCTCGCGCTCGTCGGCAGCGAGCGCCGAGAGCCGCAGCAAGCGCAACGCGGCGACCTCACGGTGGTGGTGGTCAGGAGGATCCCCGAGCACCAGCACCGGCCGAGCCCTTCCGGAGACGAGGTAGGTCAGCTCCGGGTCGCCGCCGTTGCGCGCGGCAGCCACGAGCCGGTCGACCGACGCGATCTCGAAGGGCGGGCGATCGGGGCCCGCGTAGAGGCGAAACGGCGGCCGGGGGACGTACGGGACGACCGCCCAGCGCACGGAGCCGGCGAGACGGTCGCCTGCCGCCGTCACAGCCCGAGCAGCCGTGCGAGCGCCTCGGGATCCTCGAGCGCGGAGCCGGGCTCGTCCTCCAGCCGGTGCGCCTTGCGGGCAAGCGCGGAGAGCCGCGGCTCCTGTCCGGCCGCGATCTCCTCCAGCGCCTCGTCGAGCGCGGCGAGCCGGTAGAAGTCGGCGGGGCTGAGAACGACCGCCTTCTCCTGCTCGTAGCGCGTGACGATCACCGCCCGCCCCGGCTCGACCGCGGGGACGCGGGCGGTCGAGGCGTCCTGCCGCTCGGTCGTGATCACGAACACACCCTAGCAGTGTCGTACAAGATGACGCAATTCTTGTACAGAATAGCCAGGTTCGCCCGGGCCGCTGCCGTCACCCCACCGGTTCGACGAGCCACCGCGTTTCGACCGGCACCGGCAGGCGGATCGCGCTCAGGCCGGGGCAGCGCGCCTCTGCGAGGCGCGTGAGCTCGGCCGCCTGCTCGGGAGAAGCGTCCGTCTCGAGGGTCACCTCGCAGACGAGCCGCTCGAACGCCCGCTGCTCGTCCGCCATGCCGTAGAACCCGGCCAGATCGACGTCGGCGCGCACGTCGATCCGCAGGCTCCGGATCCCGACTCCGAGCAGCGCCGCGTTGACGACCGCGGTGATCGCGAGGCAGCTCCCCACGCCGGCGAGCATCGCCTCGAGCGGATTCGGGCCGAGCCCGCCTCCGGCGAAGCTCTCCGGCTCGTCGATGACGATCGTGAAGCCGGCCGCTTTCGTCTCGACGGTCAGGTTGCGAACGAGCTCGGCGCTCGCCCGGAAGCGGGCAAGCGTCCCCGCCCCGGACTCCGCGTCCTCCACGCTCTCGGCGACGACGCGCCGGATCTCGGCGGGGTTCTCGATCAGGCTCTCGCCGGCCACGCCCGTATCCTCGCCGACCGGCGCGGATCGCGCGGGGGCGAGGCGAGCCCCGCCCCCGCCGCGTCCGTGGATCAGAACCGCACGGTTCCGCCGGGTACCTCGGAGAGGTCGCGCCCGAGCTCGACCGAGACGTGGTCGGCCTGCCCGGCCGGGATCGCCGCTTTCAGCGGCTTGATCGAGAACGGACCCGCACCGGTCGGGTCGATGCCCGCGAGGTCGGGCTCGATCGTGAGCACAGCCAGCGAGCTCCCGTCGGCGAGGTTCACCGGCGCCGCGATCCCGGCCGGGAGGTTGACGAGGAAGTCCTCACCGGGGAACGGCGGGCCGGGGTTGGGGCCGGAGAACGGCGCCATCGAGTCGGCGCCCGCGGCGGCGCTGAAGCGACCGGTCGTGAGCGGCGTCCCCTGGGTCACGCCCCACCCTTCCCACACCCAGCCCGGTGGCAGGGCAGGCAGCTCGAGCGCCGGTCCGGGCCCGGCCGCCGGATCGAGGAACCAGATCCCGGCGGTCTCGTTCGTCGAGACCGAGTCGGTCGGCGTGGCGAGGATGAAGCTGCCTGCGATCGTGCTCAGGTCGACCGGGAAGGAGAGCCTGGCCAGGTGCCGGCCGGGGTCGCCCGCGAGGATCACGATCCCGCTCGGGCCGGGATCGGCGTCGGGCATCGGCTCGATCGTGACCGCGATCGCGTCTGCCGCATTCGGGGCGATCGGCGAGAAGAAGCGAGCCCGATGGCCGAAGCCGTCGACGAGCTGCCCGCTCGAGCTCACGTTGAACGAGCCCGCCGAGTACTTCCGCGAGCCCTTGACGACCCAGACCTCGTAGAAGGAGCCGTCGAGTGGAGCGAGCTGCGTGACCGAGAGCCTCAGCTCGTGCCCCCGCGGCAGGTGCGACGCCGTCGCGGCAGTTGCCGCGAGCCCGAAGGCGGCGACCGCGGCGAGCGTCACCAGCAACCGTCTGCGCATGAAGACCTCCTGTTCGCGTGACGCCGCCGACGCTAAGGCCACGCCCTTTCGAGAGCGTTACGCCACCCTTAAGGAACCGCGACAGGGCGCGAATTCAGGCTTCCGTAACAATTCGTCGGCTTGAATGAGAACGTGCCGACCGTTCTCGTCGTCGACGACGAGCCCATCGTCCGCGAGGTCGTCTGCAGCTACCTCGAGCGGGAGGGCTACCGCACGCTCGAGGCCGGAGACGGCGACGAGGCTCGAAGCCTGCTCGAACGGGACGAGCCGACGCTCGTCGTGCTCGATTTGATGCTGCCCGGGACGGACGGGCTCGAGCTCTGCCGCTGGATCCGCAGCTGCTCCGCGATCCCGGTGATCGTGCTGACAGCCCGTGGCGAGGAGGCCGACCGGATCGTCGGGCTCGAGCTCGGCGCGGACGACTACGTCACGAAGCCGTTCTCGCCCCGAGAGCTCGTCGCCCGCGTGAAGACCGTGCTCAGGCGCACCGCTCCGCAGCTCGTCCCGACCGAGCGCCTCGTCTTCGGCGAGCTGGCGATCGACGCGACGACGCGCGAGGTGCGCAAGGACGGCGCCGAGCTCCGGCTGACCGCGAGGGAGTTCGACCTGCTCTGGTTTCTCGCCCGCCACCCGCGCCAGGTGTTCTCGCGCGACCAGCTCATGGACCGCGTCTGGGGCTACTCCGCGGCGCTCGACACCGGCACCGTCACCGTTCACGTGCGGCGCCTGCGGGAGAAGATCGAGGACGACCCGGCACACCCCCGGTTGCTGCAGACGGTGTGGGGTGTCGGATACCGCTTCGTCCCGTCGTGATCGCGTTCGCCCTCGTCGTCGCGGCCGCGACGCTCGGCGCCGGGCTCCTGGCGGCGTTGCTCCTGCCCCGGCTGCGCAGCCTCCGGCTCCAGCTCGCGGGCCTCGCACTCGTCGCCGTCGCGCTCCCGCTCGCCGCCGTCTCCCTCTCCGGCGTCGTCATGTTCAGCTCCGGGCACGACATGACGATCCTCTTCGTCGCGGCGGCGGCGTCGGCGGCCGCCGTGGTGGGCGCGCTCCTGCTCGCACGCTCCATCGCACGCCCGATCCTGCGGCTGCGCCGGGCCTCGGCCGCGCTCTCGGGCGGCGACCTCTCGGCCCGCGC
>JBBILK010000351.1:0-3845 GCA_037444965.1 Actinomycetota bacterium
CTGCAGAGCTTCAACTACGCGTTCGAGGGCGTGATCTGGGTGCTCAGGACGCAACGGAACATGCGGATCCATTTCGCCGTCGCCACCGTCGTGCTGATCCTCGCGTTCGCCTACGGGGTCACCCGGCTCGAGCTGATCGCGCTCCTGCTCGCGATCTCGTTCGTGCTGATCGCGGAGATGGTCAACACGGCGATCGAGGCGGCGGCCGACATCGCGACGACGTCCTTCGACCCGCTCGCGAAGATCGCCAAGGACATCGCCGCCGGGGCGGTCCTGATCGCGTCCGTGAACGCGATCGTGATCGGCTACCTCGTGCTCGCCGACCGGCTCGGCCAGCGGATGACGAGCCTCATCAACGAGATCCGCGATGCACCGATTCACCTCACGCTGATCGGGCTCGTGGTCGTGATCCTGCTCGTGATCGCCGCGAAGGCGCTCACCGGGCGGGGAACCCCGCTACGAGGCGGGCTCCCGTCGGGCCACGCCGCGCTGGCCTTCGCCGGCTGGGCGGCGATCACGTTCGTCACCGAGGGCTACGCCCACCGGGGCGTCGTCTCGACCGTGGCCTTCATCATGGCGTGCCTCGTCGCGCAAACCCGGGTCGAGGCCGGGATCCACACGACGGTCGAGGTGGCTCTCGGCGCCGCGCTCGGAGCGGGGGTGACGCTCGCCCTCTTCCAGCTCCTCGGGTGATGGAGGACGCCGCCCTGTTCGAGCAGGCCCGCCACGCGGCGGAGCGCGCCTACGCGCCCTACTCGCGCTTCCAGGTGGGTGCCGCGGCGCTCCTCCGCGACGGCCGCGTCGTCCTCGGAACGAACGTCGAGAACGCCTCCTACGGGCTGACGCTCTGCGCCGAGCGGGCGGCGCTCGCGCGCGCGGTCGCCGAGGGGGCGCGGCCCGGGGAGGTCGAGGCGGTCGCGGTCACGGCCTCGCCGTGCGGCGGCTGCCGGCAGTGGCTGCTCGAGTTCGGCGTCGGCCGCGTCGTGTTCCCGGTCGCCGGCGAGCTCGTCGCGCGCACCCCAGCGGAGCTGCTGCCCGAGTCGTTCGAGCTCGCGGGATCGTGATCAGGAGCGGCTTCGTCGCCCTCGCCGGCCGCCCCAACGTCGGCAAGTCGACGCTCGCGAACGCGCTCTGCGGCGGGAAGGTGGCGATCGTCTCCGACAAGCCCCAGACGACCCGGCAGGGCATCCGGGGCGTCGTCACGGGCGAGGGTTACCAGCTCGTGCTCGTCGACCTGCCGGGGTTCCAGCGTCCCCGTGACGCGCTGACGGCGCGGATGCAGCGGACGGTCGACCAGGCGCTCGAGGACGTGGACGGCGTCTGCCTCGTCCTCGCCGCAGACGAGCGGATCGGCGCGGGCGACCGCTTCGTCGCACGGCGCGTGTTCGGCGGCACGGTCCCGGTGGTGATCGTCCTCAACAAGGTCGACCGGCTCTCGCCGGGCGAGATCGCGAGGCAGATCGAGGTGGCGTCGGCGCTCGGGGAGTTCCACGCGCTCCACCCGGTCAGCGCCAGAACCGGAGACGGAGTCGGCGCTCTGCGGCAGGAGCTCGTCGAGCTCTTGCCCGAAGGTCCCGCGTACTTCCCTCCCGGGGAGCTCACGGACACCCCGCTCGAGCTCCGCGTGGCGGAGCTCGTCCGCGAGCAGGCGCTCGCGCTGACGCGCGAGGAGCTCCCGCACGCGGTCACCGTCGAGGTCGAGGAGCTCCACGGTCGCCGCGTCTCCGCGAGCGTCATCGTCGAGACCGACTCCCAGAAGCAGATCGTGGTCGGCAAGGGCGGCCGCATGATCAAGGAGATCGGCACCCGCGCCCGGCCCGGGATCGAGCAGCTGCTCGGCCGGCCGGTCTTCCTCGAGCTCCGCGTGAAGGTGAAGCCGAGGTGGCGCCGCGACGAGCGCCTGCTCGAACGCCTAGGCTTGTAGCCCGTGCCGACCGCCGTCACCGTCGACGCCTTCGAGGAGCGGCTCGCGAGCTTCGTCTACGAGCGCTCCGAGGAGTTCCGAGCGGTCCGTGTGGGCGAGAAGGAGACGAGCGAGCAGGCGGCGATCGTCGCCCGCTACGCAGATCTCTTCACGCGCGAGCAGCACGCGGCGCTCCGCGGCGCGGAGCGGGCCGCCGAGGACGACGAGCGCGAGCGGCTCGTTCGCCTTCGAGAGGCGTGCGCGGGCGGGATCATCGCCGCGGAGCTCGCCGAGCGCGAGGACGCGCTCGAGAACGCGATCCTGGCCTGCCGGGTCGAGGAGGACGGCGAGGCGATCCCGCTCCGGGCGGCGCAGGCGAAGCTCGCGGTGCTCGACGAGTACGGTGATCGCGATCGGCTCGGGCAACGCGTGCTCGAGGCCTCGGCGGGCTTCAACGGCGAGCGGCTCGAGCTGCTCCGGGCGGGGGAGACGCTCGAGGCCGAGCTCTCCGAGCAGCCGGATCCGGTGCTGCGGAGCGGCGAGCTCAAGGGGGTCGATCTCGAGGGCTTCGCCCGTGCCGTCGAGGCCGCCTCCGGCCGGATCGACGGGCGCTACGCCGAGCTGCGGGAGCGCTGGCTCGACCGGATCCTCGGGTCGGTCCGGGACGCGCAGCCGCTCTCCGCCCACGTCGCGTACGTGCGGCGGCTCTCCCCGCTCGCCGGCACGTACACGAAGGAACGCTCGGTTCCCGTCTGCCTCGCCACGCTCGCCGCCCTCGGGCTCGATCTCTCCGCCGACGGCGGCATCCGCCTCGATCTCGACGATCGGCCGCAGAAGAACCCGCGCGCCTGCGTGATCGCCTCCGACCCACCGCGCGTCGTGCACCTGATCACGCGCGCCCAGGGAGGCCTTGCCGACTACCAGGCGTTCCTCCACGAAGCCGGGCACGCCCTCCACTACGCCGGCTGCGACCCGGGGCTTCCGTATGCGTTCCGCCGGCTCGCACGCGACCACGCGCTCACCGGAGATCTACGCCTTCCTCGTCGAGTCGGTGACACGCGAGCCGGGCTGGCACGCCGAGCACTTCGGGCTCACGCCCGGAGAGGCCGCCGACAAGGCCGAGGCGACCCGCTTCCTCGACGCCCTCCTCTTCCGTCGCTACACGGCGAAGCTCCGGTACGAGCTCGGCTTCTGGGCCGACTTCGAGCACGCGACCGAGCACGCCGTCGAGTACGAGCGCCTCGTCTCGGCGGCGTCCGGGTTCCGGTATCCCCGCGACGGATACCTGTCCGACATGGACGACGGGTTCTACTCGGCCGACTACCTGCGCGCCTGGGTGCGCGCGGCACAGGTGCGGGCCTTCCTGCGCGCCGAGGTCGGCTCCGACTGGTGGCGCCGGCCCGAGACCGGGGCCTTCCTCGGCGAGCTCTTCGCCGAGGGGACCCGACCCTCGAGCGAGGAGATTGCCGGGCGCCTCGGGTTCGAGCCGCTCGACACCGCGCCCCTCGTCGCGGAGCTCTCCGGGTGACCCGAGCGGGCCGGACCTGATCCACCCCCTACAATGGTGGGCGCGCAATGGCTCTACGCCTCGAGGAGCTCGCAAAGACGATCGACCACTCGCTGCTCGCCCCGACGGCGACCCTGCAGGACCTCGACCGGCTGTGCGCGGAAGCGCGGGCTCACCACTTCGCGTCCGCGTGCGTCCTTCCCGCCTTCGTGCCCTACGCCGTCGAGGAGCTCCGTGGCTGCGACGTCAAGGTCTGCACCGTCGTCAGCTTCCCCTTCGGAGCCGACTCGACGAGGGCGAAGATCGCCGCCGCCGAGCACGCCGTCGCGAGCGGCGCCGACGAGCTCGACTGCGTTCTCAACATCCCGCTGCTCCTCTCGGGCGACTTCCGCTACGTCCGCGACGAGCTCGTCGCGCTGGTCAGGGCCGTCCGGG